>CALMRD010000277.1 GCA_937871625.1 uncultured Bacteroidales bacterium
GTGATACGGTGGCTGTGGTCATATGTCACGTCGAGCAGGAAGTGTCCGTAGGTGCCCGCGCAGGCACATCCGCCCCTGACCTGTATACCATACCTGTCGCTCAGCAGCTTGACAACCAGGTTATAGTGCAGGTCATCCATATAGAATGATATTGACCCGAGGCGGTGTCTTACCTCCGGTGCCAGTATGTGAAGACCGGGTATCGCCGCGAGACCCTCCAGGGCCCTGGCCACCAGCTCATCTTCCCTGGCGCCGATTTTGGCACTGCCCATCATCTCCTTCAGCTCCACGGCCAGCGCCGCTCTTATCATCTGCAGGAAGCCGGGAGTGCCGCCGTCCTCCCTCGACTCAATGCTGTCAACATACTTGTATTCTCCCCACGGGTTGGTCCACTCGACCGTGCCTCCGCCGGGCTGGTCGGGGGCTGATGATCGGTAGAGCGACTTGTCAAAGATCATTATGCCCGAAGAACCCGGACCGCCAAGGAACTTGTGGGGTGAGAAGAAGATAGCATCGAGCTTCTCCATGGGATCGTCAGGATGCATGTTGATATCGACGTAAGGCGCGGAGGCAGCAAAGTCAATGAAACATAGTCCCCCGTTCTCATGCATGATACGGGCAAGAGTGTGATAAGGTGTATAGATTCCGGTGACATTCGAACAGGCGGAGAAGGAGCCTATCTTGAACTTCCTGTCCTTATACCTGTCAAGTGCCTTCTGCAGGCTGGCGGGGTCAACGGTGAGTCCCTCTCCAGGCTCTATCATAACCACATCGGCCATAGTCTCATACCAGGAGGTCTGGTTGCTGTGATGTTCAATATGGGTAATGAAGACAACGGGACACTCACTCTCCTTGACGCACCGTTCCGGCCGGGGATAGTTGCATCCCTTAAGCCCCAGTATCCTCTGGAACTTGTTTATCACAGCGGTCATCCCGGCCCCGGCGGCTATCAGCACATCATCCGGACCTGCGTTGACGTGTTTCTTGATTATCTCCTGGGCGTGATGGTATGCCCAGGTCATCACCGATCCGGTCTCGGAGGTCTCCGTGTGGGTGTTGGCTACGAAAGGCCCGAACACTTCCGACATCTGTCTCTCTATAGGCCTGTAGAGACGTCCGCTGGCTATCCAGTCGCAATAGACGATCTTCTTCATGCCGTAGGGAGTGGGATACTCCTGGTCTATGCCGGTGATGTTCCTCCTGAACTCACTGAAATATTTCTCCAGCCCGCTGGTGTGGTCGTGCATCTTTATGAATATCTTTTGAATGGCTCAAAGATAATTCTTTTTGATATCACTCTCAGAGCCGTGCCTGCCGTCAGTGAAGGTCGATGATACGGTGATCAATAAGCACAAAGATAAGTATCAGGATCGCCGAGTGTATCAGCCAGCTGACGATGGGGATATATTCCCCCGGCGGTATCTTCATCTTCTTCCAGACATACCAGATAAGGAACAGCTTCTCCAGTGAATAGACTATGAATGTTGCCAGTGCCACACCGACGACTCCGTAGGGTCTTATGAGCATCAGGCTGAGCGGTATGTTCACTGCCAGCTCCACGGCCGCCGCTATGAGTGTAACCTTTGTCTTCCTGCGTCCGATTACTATCGTCTGCGGAAACACCAGTCGCGGTATGATCAGCAGCAGGTATATCATAAAGACGTCGGCACTGCGTGTGAACTCGGGGGTGAAGAGGCGGGGATATACCCACCGTGCCACCAGCATGGTCACTATAACAAGGGGAAAGAGGTATTTTATGAGCCTGGCAGACCTGGCACGGAGGGTCACCAGTGCCGCCCTCATCCCCTCCCTGGTGCTGAACTGCGGCAGGAGGGCGTTGCTGAGGCCGTTGGCCAGCAGCAGTACCAGGGGGAACTCCTTGGCCCCGTAGCGGTACATGGCAAAGACACCGGGGTCGGCATAGCGTATCGAGATGATGATGCCGTCAACATACTGTGCCGAGCCGCTTATCAGGAAGGCCAGTATCAGCGGCATACCCACCTTCATATGCTCCTTCATGAAGTCAAACGAAATCTGCGGCAGTGTGTACCTTCGTAACAGTATCACCAGCCACACCCATCTGATGCCAGTGATGATGAAGAGGCCCCAGACGGAGCTCTGCTCGTCGAACCCGGCCAGCACCGGTGCCAGCACCAGCAGCAGCTGTGCGGAATAGGTATATATTCCGTACTGAAGTATGCGGTGAGGCCTCTTGTTGAGAAGGTAGATATATTCTATCAGTGTGACGGGATTGCTCAGCAGGATATAGAAGAGGAGCATATTCGCATACGGTATCTCCGGTGACCTGCCGGGGAGAGCCAGGATGAACTTCAGGGGTATACCCAGCGTGAAGACCAGGATGCTGAAGAAGAGGATCAGAATGAAGGCGTTGAAGATCTCGGGCGACCTGCGGCCCTCGGTCTCACCGTCGGTTCTGTAGGTGCGGTTGCGGCTGTAGAGGGTGAGCAGCGACTGTATTATGCCGGTGACCCAGAAGAAGCTGAGGAGGCTGGAGATGAAGAGGAACAGCTCCCAGTTGCCTATCTGAGCACGTGACAGGTGGCTCTTGGTAAATACTATGCTTATTATCAGGAAGGTGACAAATCTCAGCAGCTGCACAGCCTGCAATCCTGATATGTTGTCTATGACTTTGAGCCTGGTCAAACTTTCCCTGGTATTGAAGCAGATTGGGGAAATTGCGGCATAATGTATACCGCATCATTTTCGGGGTTCTAAGATACGATTTGCCACTCATGATAACAAAATAAAGAGAACTATTTGCGGAATGCTTTTTTTGATGTTTCTTTGCACTCCGTAAAACGGTGGTTGTAGCTCAGTTGGTTAGAGCGCCAGATTGTGGCTCTGGAGGTCGCCGGTTCGAATCCGGTCTTCCACCCATCATAAAAAAGCTGACCCGCGAATAGCGGGATCAGCTTTGTTTTTTCGGGGAAGGATGAAGCTCGCTTCAGACTGAGATGGAAAAACAGAGATGAGCCACGGGCAATAAGCCCGTGGTCAGCTTTTTTATGATGGGGATCCCTCAACTGCGGATGCCGTTTGAGCACCGCGAGAACGGCAACCCGGTCTGCTGCCCTGGCATCGTGCCTTTTCTGATATGGAGTTCCCCTCCTCCGGTTCGCCGTTTGAGCGAAGCGAGAACGGCAATCCGGTCTGTGACGATACATCTGTTACTAAACCAACTATCAATGTACTACATGCTAAAAAGAGCCCGTTACTCCCCCCTGTTTTAGACGAATATGCCTTCCCGCCACAACACAGAAAAGCCCCATCTGCAGGGCAAACGGTAAAAAATGGAGTTTTCTCTTTTTTTATTAAAAAGAAAATCCTTATCTTACTCGCTCTATTTTTAACCTAAAACTTGAACGTATGAAGAAACTAATTCTGTTGTTAGTATTGTTTCTGTGTACTGGTGTCACAGCACTAATGGCACAGACAAGAACAGTTACAGGCACAGTTACCTCCGCAGTGGAGGGGGAGGGCCCGATACCTGGCGTATCAGTTACTGTTCCGGGTACTACCCTCGGGGCTTTCACCGATGCCAACGGTAACTTCTCCCTGAACGTGCCTCAAAACGCCAGAACCCTTGTCTTCTCATTCATCGGCATGAAGACGCAGGAGGTGAATGTCACCGGACTGAACACTGTTGACATTGTGATGGAACAGGACCTGCTGAACCTCGACGAGATCATCGTCACCGGTGTTGCGGCAGGAACCCCGAAAAAGAAAATGTCAGTATCAGTTGACAGGGTTGACGCAGAAAAACTCAAGGAAGTCGTCGCCACCTCAGCCTCATCGGCACTGCAGGGCAAGGTGTCAGGCCTCACGGTCATCAATGCCAACGGCCAGCCGGGTTCACAGTCTACCATCCTCGTCCGCGGCGCCACACAGATTTCAGGATCACAGGATCCCCTGATAGTCGTTGACGGAGCCATCATGGAGGGGTCATTTGCAGATATCAACGTTGATGACATCGAGGCTATCGAGGTTGTCAAGGGTGCCTCTGCTGCAGCTCTCTACGGATCACGTGCAGGTAACGGCGTCATCGCTGTGACCACCAGGCGTGGTAACCTGCTCTCAGAAGGCAAAACGGAGGTCACCGTGAGGAATGAGTACGGTATGAACCAGCTGTCAAAGAGATACTGGCTCTCAGAACATCATGCCTATGTCCTTGCCGACGACCAGGCAAGCTATCCTTACACCAGGTATGCCGGCGTCACCTATCCGGCCGGATACAGCGGCACGGAACAGGGAATTACAGGTACCCGCCGCCTCGAGGATGACCATTACATGGATAACGAGTATGCTGTACTCTACGATCATGAAGATGACATCTTCGCTGAGAACTCCAACTACACCAATTATGTAGGTGTGGCTTCAAACCTCGGCAAAACCAACTTCCTGGCCTCATTTGAAAACAACGTGCAGTCAGGTGTGCTAGTTGAAACCACAGGTTACAAGAGGAACTCCTTCAGGCTGAATGTTGACCACAAGCTTACACCCAAGCTCTCCATTTCAGCCAGCAACACATATATAAAGGTAACATCCCAGGATCCGGGTGGCGTTAGCGCCTACAACGGCGGTATGTTCTTCGATGTGCTGCTGACAGAACCCGATGTTGACTACTACTACCCGAACACAGACGGGCAGCCCTACAATTATCTTCCCAGCGTATGGAACATGGAACAGGAGAACCCTCTCTACCAGCTCTGGAAGCCGGAAGACATGGATAAGCGCGGTAGATTTATGGGGGTATATCAGGCCAAGTATAACCTGACCGACTATCTGAACTTCGAGGCAAGATATGCTTTCGAAAAGCAGGAACAGAACAATACAACTTACAACCCCTATGACTCATATACACGGGCAGGAAGCGTGCCGGTATATTCTCTGGGTTCGCTTTATATTTATGACTCATATCGCACCTCTCAGAACACCCAGTTCACTGTCAACTTCAACAAGAAGTTCGGAGACTTCAACACAAGGGCCAAGCTGAGCTACCTGTTTGAAAAGAACGATTTCAGCAGCAACTCGACCACCGGTGTGGACTTCGGGCTTGGAGGTGTACCTTCATTTGACGCAATTGCGGGGAACATCTCGACAACCAGCTACCAATCCAAGGTACTTGCAAAGAACTACTTCGCCATACTCTATTTAGACTATAAGGACAAGTACATCTTTGACGGCATGTTCCGTTACGACGGTTCGTCGCTCTTCGGTGCTGACGCCAGGTGGAGCCCCTATTTCAGGGTGTCTGGCGCCTACAGGGTCACGGAAGACATCAGGATACCCGGCGTCCAGGAACTGAAACTAAGGGCTGCCTACGGTACTGCAGGACAGCGTCCGGGCTTTGCCGACCAGTATGAGGTGATGACAATCTCACAGGGTCAGGTCGACAAGCTTCAGCTGGGTAACAAGCTGCTGAAGCCTTCTCTCTCAAAAGAGTTTGAGGCAGGTATCAACATTGACTTCCTGAACAGGTTCAGCTTTGAACTTATACGTTCGGAGACCAACACCACAGACCAGCTGCTGGCAGTGCCTCTCGCAGTGCAATATGGCGGATGGCCCAGCCAGATGCAGAACGCCGGCTCACTGAACTCAAAAGTATGGGAGTCATCTCTCAGTGCTCAGATTGTAAGATCAAAGTCAGTGAACTGGAACCTGGGTCTCCTGTTTGACAGGGTACGCACACAGATCACACAGCTTGACGTGCCCCCGTATCAGACAGGTCCCGAGGGACAGGAAGCCTATAAGGCATTCTATATCCGCGAAGGCGAGGTATTCGGTGCAATGTACGGCGCTGCCTTTGTAAAGACCCTTGATGAGATGCAGCTGCAGCTCGGTGAGGGTGACCCTATCACCAATTATGTGGTCAACAGCGACGGGTATGTAATACCTAAGGGAACTGAAGGAACGATCTTTGAAATACCCGTAAGAAAACGTGATGAGAACGGTGATTACTGGTTTGGCAAGATCGGCGACTCCAATCCTAAATTCAAGATGTCAATGACAAACACCATTACCTTCAAGGGCATCGGCATCTATGCACTCGTTGACTGGAAGAACGGCGGTGATGTTTATAACAAGTCGGCACAGTGGCTGACACGTGACGACAGGCACGGTATGATGGACCAGTACGGCAAGGAAGACCACCTGAAGAAGACAATAGAGTACTATAAGGCCTTCTATATGGTCAATGACCAGAATGCATTCTGGGTTGAGGACGGAAGCTATCTTAAGCTGAGAGAACTTTCTGTATCATACAGTGTTCCCGCGGCAGCGCTCAGAGGGTTCCTGAAT
>CALMRD010000278.1 GCA_937871625.1 uncultured Bacteroidales bacterium
TCAAGCTTAAAACCCATGTGGCAGAGCCTGTACCCTTCCTGATGTGGGGCAAGGAGTATTATGTCTCATAATAACATGGAATTACAATTCATAAACTTATTATGTCATACAAAAGTACATAATAAAAATAAATATGAACCCTCCATGCTTAAAAACACAAACAAGTGTGAATATATTTGGCAAACATGGAGGCTCCATGTGACCTTTAAAAATCAGATTATTAGCACCTGAAAGCCTGGAGCAGAATTAATGACTGATATTTTCGACTGCCTCCGGCACATGCCTGTGTCTGAAGAGCAGGGCAAAGAGGATGGCCACCACCAGCGAATATGTGGCAAAGGCCAGCCATATCCCTTTCCACTCGAAGGCCCCGTTTTCCAGCATAAAATACCTGTCAATCACAATGCCGCTTATCCGGCTGCCCAGGAAGGCCCCGAAACCGTTGGTCATCATCATGAAGAGGCCCTGTGCACTGGCCCTGATGTCGGGTGAGCTCTGAGTCTCCACAAAGAGTGATCCTGAGATGTTGAAAAAATCAAAGGCCATACCGTAGATGATACATGACAGAATTATCATCCACAATCCGCCGGCCGGATCACCGTAGGCAAAGAGTCCGAACCTGAGTACCCAGGCTACCATGCTCATGAGCATCACCTTTTTGATTCCGAACTTCTTCAGGAAGAAGGGGATGGTAAGTATGAAGAGTGTCTCGGAAATCTGCGATACTGACATGATGATGGCGGGGTATTTAACCGCAAGCAGATCCTTATACGCAGGTATATCGGCAAAGTCGTGAAGGAATGTATCTCCGTATGCATTGGTGAGCTGAAGTGCCGCCCCCAGTAGCATGGCAAAAATGAAAAAGAGTGCCATCTTGGTGTTCTTGAAGAGCTTGAAGGCATTGAGACCCAGCTCTTCAACCAGTTTCTTCTTGTGCCCCCTGGCCAGCGGCGGGCATTTGGGCAGGGTAAAGGCATATATGCCCAGTCCGAGTGAGGCCGCAGCCGCTACATAAAACTGCATGGGCGAGGTCTCGAAACCAAGGAGGCTGACCACCCACAGGGCCACGATAAAACCGATGGTCCCCCATACCCTGATCGGGGGATAATCCCTGATGATATCCATGCCCCTGTTCTTCATCGAACTGTATGCTACGGTGATGGCCAGCGCAATGGTAGGCATGTAGAACATCATGGTGATCAGCAGTACCCAGAAAAATGTCCTCGGATCATTGATCGTTGGCAGCAGGGCGAGCAGCACTGCTCCTGAAATGTGGAAGAGACCGTAGAGCTTTTCGGCGTTGACCCACCTGTCAGCTATTATGCCCGCTATGGCAGGCATGAAGAGCGAGGCAAGCCCCATGGTCGAAAAAATCGCTCCGAAATCCGTGCCTGACCAGTTCTTCGTCTGAAACCAGTAAGCCCCTATGGTGAGCAGCCATGACCCCCAGATGAAAAACTGGAGGAAATTCATTATGATAAGCCGGTTCTTCAGTCCCATGCCCTATTTTTTTATTTATTCCGGGTTTGATCTGCGAATATAGCAACCTCTGCCGTATTGAAGGGTGGAGGTAATAAAAAGTTGATAAAAAGTATTGCTGCAGTTTTGCTCCGGCGACGGTCAGAGGGTGCCGAAGAGCCTGTCGCCTGCATCTCCCAGCCCCGGCACGATGTATCCCTTTTCGTTCAGGTGGCTGTCCAGCGCAGCAAGATAGATATCCACATCCGGATGTTCCTTTTCCACGCGGGCCACACCCTCCGGAGCACCTACTATGCATACCAGCCTGATGGTCTTTGCACCCCGCTTCCTGATCGCAGCAATTGCCGCACTGGCACTGCCGCCTGTGGCAAGCATGGGGTCAAGGACCATCACTATTGCTTCCGAAAGGTCAGAGGGGAACTTGGCAAAATATTCTGTCGGCTTCAGCGTCTCGTGATCGCGGATAAGTCCTATGTGCCCAACCTTGGCTGTTGTGATCAGACTGGTTATGCCGTCTACCATTCCCAGTCCTGCCCTCAGCACCGGTACCAGAATTATCTCCCTCGAGAGCTCTGCAGTGACGCACGATCCGACAGGTGTTTCAACGGTTATCTCCCGTAGCGGAATGTCGCGCGTTATTTCGTATGCCATCAGTCCCGCAATCTCACTCAGGTTCTGCCTGAAATCACGGGTTGCGGTCTCCTTCCTCCTGATAAGCGCCAGCTTGTGGGTTATCAGCGGATGATTGATGAGCTTGAGCATCGTCCTGCCGGAGTGGCTATTTGAGAAACTTATAAGTCAGGCCTACCCCGATAACCTCCTTGAACTGGGCGCGTTTGCCCATAACAGGCTCTCCCTCAAAACCCTCGTCAACCTTGACGAGAACATCGTCATCGTATAACAACAGGGTGTTAATAGTGGCAGAGATGAACTCATTGACCTTCAGAACAATCAGATTCTCCCAGCTAATATCAATGTTCTGGGGATTGTGAAGATAGTTGCTGAAGAGATCAAGTTTCGTCAGAAAATTGACATTCTTGAGTATCTCATCCTTCTTGTATGCAAGATTGGCGTATGCACCCAGCTCAGGCCTGAATTTCTTTCCGGGATCCACCCCAAAGGCACCTGTTGAAGAGAGGTAGTCGTCGTTGACAATGGTGTTCTTTGAAGTCACAGGCGACAGGAAAGCTGTAAAGTTCTCATTTGGCTTATAGTCCATCCCTATGGAAAAAAGGAGATATGCCGGAGAAAGCAGATCCGATATCTTGTTCTCAGTGTCCGGATAATTGTAACCCTCGTCCAGCTGTGTCCTGAAACTCATCAGCCCTGAGTAAAACCACTTCTCCGTTGCCTGCCGTCCGTATTTCGACTGCAGATCGATCCTGTCATCAGTCTTGACCCATCCCAGGTCATTGC
>CALMRD010000279.1 GCA_937871625.1 uncultured Bacteroidales bacterium
TCTTTAATGATTACCAGTATCTGTCATGGTGCGAGTTCAGGGCTGAACGAGGCTATTATCATTTCTCGTGCTACAGGTATAAAAAACTTGATACATACCTTAGCACACGGACAGAGCCAATACCTGAGTTCAGAAAGACGGAGAACGACTATCTCCTCGCAGAGGCCGCTGCCCGTACCGGCGGGTTACAGGAGGCGGCCGACATAATCAATTCCTCACCACGTGTCACCAGAGGAGGGTTGCCGCCAGTGCCGGCTGAGGAGGAAAGCATCCTGGCCGCAATACACCATGAGAGAATGGTTGAACTGATGAGCTCTGGATTTGGAATACAATTTTTCCAGATGAGGAAGGAAAACAAGCTTCAGCCGGGTTCTCCCCTTCATTATCCCATCCCGGGTTCACAGCTTGAAATATTGAGAATGAATTATTACACATTTGGTGGCAAGACAGGTGTGCCGGGTAAAGATTATTCAACAGGCGGATGGTAAATATTCAGAGAATTGACGAAGATATTTCCGTCGCCGCGCTTCTTTAAATTATTTTCTAGCTCCCGCATTGCCATCCGAAGCTTTTAAGAAGGAAATCTCACACTCTCACACTGAACTCTGAGCTTAGAAACGTTTCCCCCGTTTAGGATACAACAAAGGATCTACTTCCTGGTGGCACATTCTGACTTCCTGTGATAGTACTCTTAAGATGATTGAAGCCGTTTTGAATACCATGCAATTAAAAAGGTCAATAGACTGGCAATAAAGTCAAACAAGGTGTCAACAAACATTGAAATAGCAGCAACACTCCCAGGCCAATATGCAGTCCCTTACTAACACGACCACCTCGCCGAATATCAAGAATCGTCCGGACCAATGCTGCGACAATAACCGAATGGATAATAATAACAAACAAAATACCAGGTACTGCAGTTTCTGGCGCCGCCCGGGGGGATGTGTCCCTTATAACAGAGGGAATTACTACTAAACCCAGAATCAGGATAACAACTACGACGAGCCCGGTACCCATATAAAGAATACGATGTAAACCAGTTTTATTGATCATGGCATTTTTATTTTGCTTATCATGCTCATATGAAATGATGACGATCGGAAACAGTTTCATCCTTAACCTGCCCGGATTTATACCAAAGATTATTTTTTATATAGAATAATCCCTGAAGAAGAAGGGGAATGCCAAACATGATCCAGGGTCCCGAATCACGAAGTTCAAAATAACCAACAGATCCTACAATCAGGATGGCGTACCATAGCACAAAGATTAATCCAGCCACAAAATCGCATTTCCATGAAAAAGCAAAGCCGATAATAAATAACAAAAATAATATTGGTAACAGGATAAAAGGCAGACTGAAATAATCAGTATGTTTTCCGGAATAAAGCTCAGAAATCACCACAATTAAGTATAGTAATGAATAATTGATGAGAAGAATCAGAAGCATATACTTCCATTGAGAGGGAACTGATTGCTGAGATTTTCCGGAGGCCTTAAACCATTCAAGACAGAATAAAGCACCAATTACCATAATAGGAATAGCCATAATACTTAGCATACCAGTGTCCTGACCCTTTTCAAGCAGAAAATCATAAATCCAGATACCTGTATTCCATGCCATAAAGAAAATACCTGCCGTTTTCTTATTTGCCCATAGCAAAGCAATGGCTGTCAGGAATATAACAGAAAGTATCAGAAACAAAATGTCATTCAGATTTTTAAAGGATAATTCTCCTTCGTGTAATGTGATCCCTATACCGGTGAAATACAAGGCAGCATAGGCACCTGTTAAAATCCATAGAATCCTTGTTGATTTTGATTGCATTTCATCTAATGTTCAAAGTTTATATTTCCAGGTTATACTTTCAAATCTTTAAACTGATCGTTAACAAAATTCCAAAGTCTTGCTCATTCCGGATAATTATTGATTCAGATTAATAATCTGATCTTACCAGAAATAAACAGATTTCTGAGCCTTACTGGTGAATGCTTTCTGAATTTCTGGTCAATACACGGATATGATCGCATCATTTTGTCTGCTATTTTCTTTCGTTAAAGACTGAAGAGTATTTTATCTTCCTGATACAAATTTGGAAAAAGATTAAACGTGACGTCAGCAAAATCCTTGTAAAATACTATACAACTAATTTACAAAGAAATTCTTCATTGATCAGGTATCCTGGACTTTTCATCCCCTATATTACAGATGATAAGTTCCTCAGATAATGTAACATTTGTATTAATCCTTGAAATATTTCTGGAACAGGCAGAATATTGCTGCTTTTGAAAAGTATTACCCAACCATCTTAATAATGCACTTTTCCGATGGGGATCAGAATACCGATCAGTATAAAGGACTCTGTCAGGCTTACTTCATCGCTTTCCCTGACTTGCACATCACGACCGACCTCCCTGTCGCTGAAGGAGACAAGGTGACAAAGGTATGGACTGCCAACTGCACGCACCAGGGAGATTTTCTGGGGATCCCGACCACGGGAAATCGTATCGTGGTCAAGGGGATAGAGGTGTTCCGCATTGCGGATGGAATGATCGCGGAGGTATGGGTAAGCATGGATAATCTCGGTATGCTGCAGCAGTTCGGGGTCATTATACCGCCGGGTCAATGACCTCTGGAGGACAGTTGACCTTAAATATCTCGATGGCATATTCATCAGAAGCCATAGTAAAAATAACAGGTTGGTAGTTCAGCTTTATCGAAATCTTGTCATTACAGAATGATTTATTTAAAGCCCTCCTCAAACTCTTTCAGGTTACGCAAAATCAATCGCTCAACCAACAGGGGAAAGCGACGCTGGATGAAAGCATGCAGCTTTCCCAGGTTGCTCAAAACCGTAACGAACTTTCTTTTTGATATATTTTTAATAACTGCCCTGGCAACCGACTCCTTTGATTGCACCCCTTTGCCTTTTCTGGGTTTCAGTGA
>CALMRD010000280.1 GCA_937871625.1 uncultured Bacteroidales bacterium
CAACATGCCCAAGGATAACATCGACAGGGCTATTAAAAAGGCCTCCGGTGCAGATGCGGAAGCCTACCATGAGATGACCTACGAGGGATACGCCTCCAACGGCATTGCCGTCTTCGTCGAGGGACTCACCGACAACACCAACCGCACCCTGGCTACCGTGAGGTTTGTCTTCGGCAAGTACAACGGAGCCCTCGGTCCCAACGGGTCACTGACATTCCTCTTTGACCGCAAGGGGGTCTTCACCATCAATACCGAAGATCTTAAGGGCAAGGACATGGAAAGCCTTGAGCTTGAGCTTATTGATGCCGGGGCTGAGGATATCGAGATTGATGAAGATGTCATCACGGTCACCTGCGCCAAGGACGACTTCGGCAGTGTCAACAAGAAGCTGGAGGAGCTGGATATAGAACCCGACGAGGCTATGCTCAAGCGCGTTCCGAAAGAGACCAAAACCCTTGACATCGAGTCGGCGCGCAAGGTGATGAAGCTGATCGAAGCCCTTGAGGATGATGATGATGTACAGGCCGTATATCATAACCTCGAGATAACTGACGAGCTGGCGGAAGAATTGGGATAGGCAGTTGATCACCGACTAACTTACCGAGGCGCCGAACCGGGATATTAATGGACCTGGTGGGTTGAGGACGCAGCGTTGTGAGTTGTTAATGCAGGAACAAGATAGATTTATTGAGCTGATCCGTAAGGGAGAAGGGATTAATGAGTTGTTAATCCTGAGGCAATATCTGGTTATTGACTTGATCCGGGAGCCCTTTGGGGTTAATTGATGGCCGACGGGCATTAGGTAATAAGTCAGAGCTCCATTGGCCAACCGAACAATTGGAACAGTAATTGCATGCACCTCCTAAGAAAAATCTGTAGTATATTTGCCGCATGAGAGCATCGTTGATTGTCGCAGTTATAATATTCCTCCTGCCAACCTTCCTCAGGGCACAGGAGTCGGTGGGTGTCCGCGAGCTGATGAACGACAACCTTCCGCGTTACATGGCTGAGAGGCTGGTCATCGTCCAGGATCCGGCCATCGACACGCTGGTGAGCAGGCACATCATCGCCAATGCATCGAAGAACGGCGTCGACGGGTGGCGCATCCAGATATACCGCGGCGGGCACCGCACGGCAGGAGATGACTCCAACAGGGCCCGTGCACGCTTCATGGAGGACTTTCCCGATATCAAGACATACCGCACCTTCGACAGACCCAACTGGTTCAAGGTGAAGGTGGGCGACTTCCGCACACGCGAGGAGGCTGCAATAGTCTACTTCGACATATTGAAGAAATATCCCGAGGCGTACCTGATACGCGATGTCATCGCCTACAAAAATCCGGTAAAGTAAGATGAGCGAGAGCATAAAGCACGAATGCGGGATTGCACTGATGAGAATGCTGCGCCCCGCACAATACTACATTGATAAATACGGATCATGGGACTACAGCCTGCGCAAGATGTACCTCATGATGGAGAAGCAGCACAACAGGGGTCAGGACGGCGCCGGGCTGGCTGGAATACATATCGGCGCCAGGCCGGGAACGCGCTACATCCACCGCCAGCGCTCCAACTCCTCCAATCCGATCCAGGATGTCTTTGACCGCATCTATCCCGAGGTGACGGAGAGGCCCTGCGATGTCTGGCTCGGGCACCTGCGCTACGGCACATACGGCAACTACAACATCGACTACGTTCACCCCGTCACCCGCGAGAACAACTGGCGGTCGCGCAGCCTGGTCATGGCCGGCAACTTCAACCTGACCAACATGGAGGTGCTCTTCAACCACCTCATAGAGATCGGGCAGAACCCGGTGGACTTCTCGGATACCATCACGGTCCTTGAGAACATCGGTCATTTCCTTGATGAGGAGGTCGAACGGCTTTACAGGTTTTATAAGGAAAAGGGATACTCGAAGCGCGAGATATCACCTGTCATTGAGAACGAGATTGATGTTGCAGATGTTTTAAGGAGCGCCGCAAAGCGATGGGACGGCGGGTATGTAATGGCAGGGATGCTCGGACACGGCGACGCCTTCGTCCTGCGCGATCCGGCCGGGATACGGCCTGCCTTCTGGTATGCCGATGACGAGATCGTGGTGGCAGCCTCGGAGCGGCCGGTCATACAGACAGTATTCAATATCAGGACCGACAAGGTCATTGAGCTTGATCCGGGCAAGGCGCTGATAATCAAAGCTAATGGTGGATATTCGCTCAAGGAGATCCTTCCTGCGGCAGAGCCGGCAAAGTGTTCTTTTGAAAGGATTTATTTTTCGAGGGGAACAGACAAGGACATCTACCGCGAGCGGAAGAAGCTCGGCGAGACGCTCACGAAACCGGTGCTGGCTGCGGTGGACAACGACATCAGGAACACTGTCTTTTCATACATCCCCAACACCGCCGAGAGCGCTTTCTACGGCCTGATAAAGGGCCTCGAGGACTGGCTCAACAGTCGGCGCCGGCAGGCCTTGATCCGCAAAGGAGATTCGATAACTGTCTCCGACTTCGAGAGGATCATGGATGTGAGACCGCGCATCGAGAAGATCGCGGTGAAGGATATAAAACTGAGGACCTTCATCACCGAGGACCGCAGTCGAAATGACCTGGTAGGCCACGTGTACGACGTCACCTACGGTGTCATCAGGAGAGGAAAGGATAACCTGGTTGTTCTCGATGACTCCATTGTGCGCGGTACTACGCTTAGGGAGAGCATCATAAGCATCCTCGACCGGCTTGAGCC
>CALMRD010000281.1 GCA_937871625.1 uncultured Bacteroidales bacterium
CAGGAGTTTCACTTGTTGAGGTTCTGGAAGAGGGAGGTTGTGTTTCAAAGCTCCACTGTTTCCCGGTAGAGGTAAAGTCGTCGGAAAGATAATATCCCCTCAGCGGGGTATAAGCAGTACCCCAGGAGGAGTTGTAACCGACAAAGTAGTTTAGGTAGAACCCATGCGAAAAGAGGCGAAGGTTGTTTTCGGATGTCCAGTAGTTCTGGTCATTCATTGTAGTTCGTGACGGCCTGTCGAGGAATTCTTCGCATCCGCTGAATATCAGAGCTACCGCAGCTATGATTATGATCAATTTTCTTTTCATCGTTCTTAAGTTTTAGAATTTAACCTGAATACCGACCGATGCGCTCTTGAATGTTGGTACGCCGACGCCTGTCCTATCCATGTTATAGTATGATTCTCTCCACATGGAGTATCCTGCTATCTCTTCGGGGTCAATAGGAATTGTGCCCAGATGATCAAATGTGAAGAAGTTTTCAAGGGCTACGTAAACACGTAACCTACTGATCATTATCTTCTTCGTCAGGTTGGAAGGAAGGGTATAGCCAAGAGTGATATTCTTAAGCCTGGTATAGGCCATATTCAACAGATACCTGGTCTGGGGCTGCATATTGAGAGTTGTGCTGCTTCCGGACTGATCGTATGGACGCGGGTAAAAGGCGTCGGTTCTGTCCACTCTCCAGAAATCACCTGCGAAAGCCTGAGGCATGGCTCCGTTTGCAGAGTAGTATCCCGGGATGGCAAGGAATCCGTCACCCCATACTTCGCGCTTTCCAACACCCTGGATAAAGAATGAGAGATCTACACCCCTGAAATCCAGGTCGGCACGAAAACCGTACAGGTAACGAGGAGTTGAGTTGCCAATGATCTTGAGGTCACCGTAGTCCGGATTCCCGTCTGCATCTTCAACCAGCCTGTTGCCAGGATTGATATATCCGTCACCGTTCTGATCCACGAATTTCACATCGCCAGGCATGAAATAGAAGTTACCTGCCTGGAGTCTGCCCTGTATTGCGACATTGGCAGGATCGGCAAGCTGATAAATGGTGTAATTGGCACTTCCGGTTTCATTGGGAACCTGGATCTGGATCAGGTTGCCTTCATTGTCGTAGGCAAAGTCCTCTGCCTGGAAAAGACGGTCCGTTTCATAACCCCAGATTTCACCGTAGGTTTTACCTACATACCATGAATCTATACTCTTGGTTGAACCGTATTCCGTGATCTTTGATACTGCATCGGCCAGGGTTGCTGTAAGGGTGATCCCCAGACCGTTCTCGAACCTGTGGTTGTAATCGACCTGAAGTTCCATCCCGTGTGTACGAAGTGACCCGAAGTTGCTCTGCGGTGCTCCCGTGCCGAATGTTGCCGGGAGACCCTCCTGCGGAACAATCATGTTCCTTGTGTCACGCCTGAACCAGTCGAAAGTAACCCCAAGCTTGTTGCTCAGGAAACGTGCATCAAGACCCAGGTTGAGGGTTGTGATATCCTGCCAGGTGACTGTAGCTGAGACTGCTCCCGGGGTAGCGAACTGGTATAGCTTCGCTCCTCCGAGCAGCCATGTATTCTCCGATCCTGACATGGTGGGGATGTAAAGAGAACTGGGGACTGTCTGGTCGCCGATGGTCCCCCAGGAGCCGCGAAATTTCAGCAGGCTGAGTGCCGGCCTTGCCCAGTCCATAAATTCTTCCTCCGTGGCTATCCAGCCTGCAGAGAATGATGGGAACCAGCGCCACTGAAGATCAGTCGGGAATTTTGAGGTTCCGTCATACCTGAGGTTTGCCTCAATCAGGTACTTCTCTTTGAAATTATAGTTCACACGCCCATAGAACCCGAGCTGTGATTCCCAGTCCTCACCGCCGCTGGTGGTTTGAGTTCCGTATGCCAGGTCAAACTGGGGATTGTTGTAATCAATCAGCTGTGTTGTCTGTGACCAGTTATAGGCATATTCATATGCAACCCTGTTCATTCCGACCATGAATCTAAACTGATGATCATCCATGAGATTCATGTCATAGGTGGTATAGAAGTTCAGTGTATTCCTCTGATCATTCTGCGAACGACGATACACATGATCAGGGTTTGAGCCGACAGCCGTATAGGTCATCATATCCAGTTCGTAAGCCGGCATCGCTCCCGTGGCGGAAGAGGAGACTACCTGACCTGAATTATCCACATAAATTCTAGCTCCGTTATCATCATATTTAGGCAGGGCCGCCGTCCAGCTGTTACGTGCCGTATAACGGGTACCAGGCCTTTTTGTA
>CALMRD010000282.1 GCA_937871625.1 uncultured Bacteroidales bacterium
ATAGGTTATCGTATTCTTTGACAGGCTTTTTACGGTCAGCCTGTATATAGCCGTAACCTGTCTCGGGCCTGTCGGGCTTGATGCCGAGGGTAAGAAGTGCGTCGTTTGTCTTTGCAAAATCCATGGCATCGCGGATAACCTGGGAGAACTTATCCTCCTTTACTATCAGGTGATCAGCAGGCGTCACCGTGATCACAGCCCCGGGATCCTCCTTCAGTATCCTGAAAGTGCCGTAGGCAATACATGGCGCCGTATTCCTTCGGAAAGGCTCTGAAAGCACATTTCCGGGATCGATATTAAGCTGTTCTTCAACAAGATGCCGGTGCTCGGCACTGGTTACGACATAAATGTTCTTTTTGGGACAAACCGTTCTGAACCGCCTGAATGTCTGCTGGATGAGGGTCTCCCCGGTGCCCAGAATATCCAGGAACTGCTTCGGCATCTCACGACGGCTCAGAGGCCAGAAACGGCTTCCTACCCCGCCGGCCATTATAATTACATACCTTTTGTCCATGTTCAGGCAGTTAATTTTCGGATTCCCTGCAAAGATATAATTAATTTGTGCTGAAAAACCCGCGAGGGATATACAGTAAATATTAGTATTTTTGGTAGCTGTAAACTTTCTTGAATGCTTAAATTTCTCGCAAAGCTGGGTCTCTACTTTACGCTGCTCAAAAAGGTCTTTTCAAGGCCTGAGAAACCATCAGTGTACTATAAGCAGACTTTGCACGAGATAGTATCCCTGGGACTCAATTCAATCGGCATCGTAATGGTAGTCTCGTTTTTTATGGGCGCTGTCATAACATTGCAGACAGCCTATAATACCGAAAATCCGATCTACCCTACTTATCTTATCGGCCTTGGCACGCGCGATTCAATATTGCTTGAGTTCTCATCAACAATCGTGGCGCTTATCCTTGCGGGAAAGGTGGGATCAAACATAGCATCCGAGATAGGCACAATGAGGGTTACAGAACAAATCGACGCTCTTGAGATCATGGGCGTCAATTCCGCCTCTTACCTCATTCTTCCCAAAATGATCGCAACCCTGATTTTCAACCCCTTTCTTACCATTATCAGCATAAACGTGGGGATACTTGGAGGCTGGCTGGCAGGCACAATGGCAGGGGTCATAACTTCGGAGGATTATATCTACGGGATCCAGTATGCCTTCATTCCCTATTATATTACCTATTCACTGATTAAAACAGTGTTCTTTGCATTTATCATAACAAGTGTTTCAGCTTTCCATGGATATTATGTCGACGGCGGATCGCTCGAGGTGGGCAGGGCAAGCACCAAAGCCGTCGTGCACAGCAGCATTCTGATACTGCTTTTCAATGTGATATTAACCCAGCTTCTTCTGTCATGATAAGGGTGATCAATGTCAACAAGTCGTTCGACGACAATAAGGTCCTCGATAACGTTTCGGTGAGCTTCGAGCCGGGCAAGACAAACCTTATCATCGGGAGGAGCGGATCGGGCAAGACAGTCCTGCTGAAAGCAATAGTAGGACTTCATGATATCGACAGCGGTGAGATATGGTACGAAAATGTCCTTTTCAATAAACTGGGTTTTGAAGAGATGAAGGAGATTCGCAAGGAGATGGGAATGCTCTTCCAGGGCAGCGCCCTGTTCGACTCTCTCACAGTTGAGCAGAACGTGAGGTTCCCGCTCGACATGTTCACGAAAAAGAGTATGGAGGAGAAGACCGATCGTGTTAACTTCTGCCTTAACAGGGTTAATATAATAAATGCCAACAGGCTTTTTCCTTCTGAATTGTCGGGAGGCATGAAGAAGAGTGTGGCAATAGCAAGAGCTATTTCCCTTAACCCGAAATACCTCTTCTGCGATGAGCCCAACTCGGGCCTCGATCCCCTTACGGCAATACTTATTGATGAGCTTATCAAAGAGCTTACCGAGGAGTATTCAATGACCACAATCGTGAATACTCACGATATGAATTCGGTGATGGAGATAGGGGAAAAGATCGTTTTTATCAATGAGGGCGTTCTGTGCTGGGAGGGAAATAAGGACGAGATCCTTAAATCCGACTGCGCAATCCTGAATGATTTTGTTTTTGCCAACGCACTGGCAAAACAGCTGAGAGCTTCAGGCAGATAGGCGCCTGCCTCTAGTCAACCTCTTCGTAATCAACATATTCACCAACCTCTTTCGAGACCTTTTTAATATCCGGAGATCGTTTTTCCTTATGTATCTCACGATTTTCTTCTTCACCATGGAAATACCTGAAGAATGACCTGAAGAGCAGATATATTATCAGGCCGATAAGAAATATGCGTATAAGTATGGTCATTGTTCTTTAAGTTGTTCGGGGATAACTACCATCGGCTTGTCGTTCTTTTTCTTCAGCTTGTTGCCGAAGGTCAGGTTCATGCCGAACCTGAAGTGAATGGTGTTCCAGCTCGAGGGAACAGGAATGCTGTTCTCTCCGAAAAGGAACTCTACCGGCGCCGGCATGTCAATGTCATCTGACGTTATTCTGTTCCATGTCACCGGTATCCTGTCAGCCAGGAAATAGAACTGGAACCACCCGGGCCTGAATGCAAATCCCAGTCCGATATTGTCGTACCTGTGATTGGCAGCCGTGTATGCAAGAGTTGTCGAAAAGGCATTACCCATATTGACATTGGCAGAAACGGTAAGCGCCTCCTTTACCTGCTTCCCGATGAACCTTGTATACGAAAGAACTCCCATTGAAACATTCTTTGTAAGGTCAAAGCTGCCTCCGACCGAAAGGCCGAACGGAAGATATGTAGTGAAAGGAGCATCATCAGTAGAGAAGGAGATTGAATCCATCAGGGATTCTGAGAGCTCAACCATAAAGGAATCAATGGTGATCTCTCTCTTGTATACGTCAGCAATGTCAATTCCGGTAAAATCGTAATGACCATTCGCATTAAGGTTAGTGATATCTTTCTTCCATGTGATGAATCCAAGGTCGGTTATTGCAGCCGATGCTCTCAGCCGGTTGGTGATGCTGAAATCAACTCCGGCATCCAGACC
>CALMRD010000283.1 GCA_937871625.1 uncultured Bacteroidales bacterium
GCACCTTCTCCACGGCAGAGCTTAACCCGACCCCGGCGGAGACACGGGAACGGGTCAGGGAGGTCATCTTAAGGCAGTCCACAGTCGGCAGTCGGCAGTCAGCAGTTTGAGGATCCGACGCAACGGTCGGAGGCTCAATCCCGCATACGGACTTGTCCCAATGAGGTCGGGCGTGTCAGGAAGGCAGTAGTGAAGCTTTATGAACTAGTAATCAGTTACTTAAATCATCATACCGCAAGACCTTCAGACCTTCAGACCTCAGACCTCAGACCTTCAGACCTCAGCCCTTCGGACCTTCGGACATCAGACTGCAAGACCTTAAGACCTTCAGACCTCAGACCTCAGACCTTCGGACCTTATTGCCAAACCGTCATTAATTATTATTTTGCAGGGCAAAACAGTCCCGGTGTTCAGGAAGATACCCCATACATATGTCATCGTCTTCAGCATAGTCGCTCTCTGCGCAGTGCTGACATGGGTGGTGCCGGGAGGAGCCTTCGCGAGGGAGACGGTCAGCGTCAACGGCATCGACCGCAGCGTGGTGATACCGGGCTCGTTTCACTATACCGACAAGAATCCGCAGACATGGCAGCTCTTCTCGGCTCTCTTCGACGGCTTCGTAGATAAGGCCGACATAATCGTTTTTATACTTATCATCGGCGGGGCCTTCTGGATCATGAACGAGAGCAAGGCAATCGACGTGGCCATAGGTTCCGTGCTGCGCTTCACAGGCAGGATGGGCAAACGGGGAGTGATAAAAAAGATAGGTGTCGATAACCTGATCTTCCTGCTCATAATGACCATGTTCAGCTTCTTCGGCGCCGTCTTCGGCATGAGCGAGGAGACCATCGCCTTTACAGTTATTTTCGTACCGCTGGCCGTCTCTATGGGCTATGACTCTATTGTGGGAGTCTCACTATGCTTTGTGGCTGCAGCCCTCGGTTTTGCCGGGGCCTTTCTCAATCCGTTCACCATAGGCATTGCACAGGGACTTTCAGACCTGCCGCTCTTCTCAGGATTGGAATACAGGCTGATAATGTGGGTGGTGATCAGCGCGGTGGGATTTGCATATATTCTTCGCTATGCCCGCAGGATCAAAAAGAATCCGAACCGATCACCAGTAAGAGAGGATGACGACTACTGGCGCAAGCTGCACTCCGAAACGCAGGTGAAAATTGATTACCACACCCCGGCATCAGCATGGGTGATATGGTTACTGCTCATTGTGGTCATGATCATCTTCTCGGTGATCCACCCCATGACCGGACTTTCTTTCGGTGAAGGCGTGCTGAACCTGCCTGCCATACCGGTACTTACGGCTCTTTTTGCCGTGACAGGCTGGTTTACCCTCAGGAAATCGGTCCATTTCTTTGTGATTGACCTCCTCATGTTCACCATACTCTACCTCATCACCGGAGTGATGGGCTATGGTTGGTACATAATGGAGATCGCCACCCTCTTTTTCGCCATGGGTCTGGCAACGGGAATAGCCATGAACTATGACGCCAACAAAATCACCAAGCTGTTCCTCGACGGGGTCAGGGATATCCAGTCGGCAGCACTCATAGTGGGACTGGCAGGCGGCATTGTCATTATCCTCCAGAACGGAAACATCATTGACACTCTCCTTTACAAAGTCTCGGAGTCAATCTCAGGTACGGGTAAAATGGCCTCGGTCAGCATGATGTACCTGGTGCAGAACCTGATAAACCTTGTGATGCCCTCAGGCTCTGCCAAGGCGGCGCTGACCATGCCGATGATGTCACAGTTCTCCGACCTGATCGGCATCTCCCGGCAGGCGACAGTGGTAGCCTTCCAGCTGGGAGACGGTTTCACCAACATGATCACTCCCACCTCGGGCGTCCTGCTGGGTGTGCTGAGCGTCGCACGCATCCCCTATGAGAAGTGGTTCAGATGGGTGCTGCCATTCATAGTGATTCTGCTTGTACTGGGCTTCCTCCTGCTAATACCGACAGTATTTATGGATCTGAAAGGATTCTGAAAAATTTGCGATTTTGCGAATTGCGAATAGTTGCAGAACTCGAAAATCGAAAATCTGAAATCGTAAATCCACTGCTGACTATTGCCTCCCCTGCAGGCTGGCTGCTCTTTAAAATGACCCCCCACCCCCGGGTCATTTATTGACGCTCGCCCCTCTACTGCCTACTGCCTTAAAAATACCGTTCGCCTTAGTCGAACGGTTTTTTTAAGAGGTAACGCAGTATCAGAAGTTATAGCCAATTGATATTCCGAAGCCTGTATTCTTATAGACAGCGTCATCGTCCACCTCGTCATCATCAATCTTCGGATTTATTTTCAGCAAACCCATCTGTGCATTCAGATGGAAGAAAAGTCCCATCTCCAGTTCATAGCCTGCAAAGATATTGGCGCCTGCATCAAATGGCCTGTAATACGCATGATCCATATCCCAGTATTCATCCCAGCTTATCAGGTTGCTGAACTTGATCTTCTGCTCATATGAAAAATTATCATATTCAAAGACCTGCTTCCCGGCGATACCCAAAGCCACATATGGGCCGAAACCCAGCAATATGTGTCCGTTACCGAACTCAGGCCTGAACAGCAGGTTGAGAGGCAGCTCTATATACCCGACCCTGGTGGTGGTGTTTAATTCACTGGAGGTCGATTTAGTCGTTATACGTAAAAAGTCGTTTTTTGACCCCTTGCATGAATAGAGCAACCCGGTCTGAAAAAAGAAGTCGGTCGCAACAGGTACGTTTACCTTTACCCCGGCATGAAAGCCCATAATAAGACCGGTTTCCAATTTTTCTCCGTAATGGTCCTTGCCGGTAATGTTCTGAAAGTTGGGCCCGGCAACAACTCCGAAACTAACCTGTGCCTGCAGCGAGACAACGGATAACATTGTCACTGCAATTACTGCTAAAATTTTTGTCTTCATGGTTTAACTAATTGGTTAATATGAATGAATTCCATAGTCAGTATGAACTCTGATGAGTACTCAGAGAGCCCGCAAACAATGATTTTTTAACTTGCATGCCGTTTCTCCAGAATGATCATTTCATAGCCTTGGTCAGGATACCCATGACACCACGGATGAAGGTGGCAGAGGTAAGCACCTTAACAACGGGATGGGTTGTCCTGCGCCGCGCGGTGGTAGTACGCGTAGGGCGACCCGTCTCCTTTTCCCTTGCCTTTTTCTCCTGAGCCTCTTTTCTTTCCAGCCCGGCTGACGATATCTTCCTTTCGAGAATCTCCGCCGCACTCTCGGGGTCAACATTCCGGGAATACTTCACCACCAGCGGTGATGAGCTGATAATCGACTCTATCTCATCCTCCGTGAGGATATCCATCCTGCTCATCGGGGCACGGACAACCATGGCAGCAAGAGGGGTGGGTATCCCCTTCTCATTGAGGGCTGTCACCAGCGCCTCGCCTGTCCCCAGCGAGGTCAGGGCTTCCTCCGTGTTGTACCATGTCGAGATCGGAAAGTTCTCGGCAGTAAGCCTGATGTCTTTCCTGTCATTTGCAGTAAAGGCTCTCAGCGCATGCTGCACCTTAAGACCCAGCTGTGCCAGCACCGGGGCAGGTACATCCATCGGATTCTGTGTGATGAAATATACTCCCACGCCCTTGGAACGAATGAGCTTGACAATTGTCTCAATCTGCTCAAGCAGGACTTTACTGGCCTGGCTAAAGACAAGATGAGCCTCATCAATGAAGATCACCAGCTCCGGTTTCGGCTGGTCACCTCTCTCCGGCATGGTATTGTAGACCTCTGCCAGCAGTGAGAGCATAAATGTCGAAAAGAGCTTGGGCTTGTCCTGTATATCTGTCAGCCGGATGATGTTTATATAGCCGTTACCGTTGCTGTCACGGCGCATCAGGTCCTTAATATCAAAAGACTCCTCACCAAAGAAGCGCTCTGCACCCTGTTGCTCCAGCTCTATTATCTTGCGCAGTATGACGCCGGTAGATGCCGGAGACATTGCCCCGTACTCATTCTCAAGCTCAGCCTTACCCTCACCCTGAAGGTACTGTATCACCTTCCTGATATCCTTGAGGTCGACCAGCCCCAGCTTGTTGTCATCGCAGTATTTGAAAATAATTGACATAATCCCTCCCTGTGTATCGTTCAGGTCGAGTATCCGGGAGAAGAGCACCGGCCCGAATTCCGAGACCGTAGCTCGCAAACGCACTCCGTTCTGTTCCGACAGGGTCAGCAGCTCCACCGGGAAGCCCATGGCAGTATAGGGCAGGTTAATATTCGCGTGCCTGTTGGTAATGAACGGGGTCTCCTCCCCCGGCCTGGCAAGGCCGCTGAGATCACCCTTGACATCCATCACCAGTGAGGGGATGCCTTTCAGCGAGAGCTGCTCGGTTATCACCTGCAGGCTCTTGGTCTTGCCCGTGCCCGTTGCACCTGCAATCAGCCCGTGCCTGTTAAGCGTCTTCAGAGGTATCCTGATATGGGCATCAGCAACAGCCTCTCCGTCAAGCTTGGCACCACCAAGGACTATGAAATCGCCCTTGCAGGCATAGCCCTGGGTCATGTAGTTCAGAAAATCTTCCTTCTTGCTCATTTCCGGTTTTTATATGATGAAAAAGCCGCTGGAGAATCACTTCCCCAACGGCTTCCTAAATTAGTTAAAATTCTTAATACTATTTAGAGCCGAGCAGTTCTTTTACTTTTTCTGCAAGAGCCTCTCCCCGAAGGTTATGGCCTACTATCACTCCCTCACCGTCAAGGAGGAAATTAGCCGGAATACCTGTCACGGCATACAGCCTGGCAGGAGCACAGTCCCAGTACTTGAGGTCCGAGACATGAGTCCAGGTCAGTTTGTCATCCTCGATGGCCTTGAGCCAGTCCTCCCTGTTACGGTCAAGCGATACGCCGAGAACGTCAAAACCCTTCTTGTTATACTCTTCCCACACTTTTACAACGTTGGGATTCTCCTGGCGGCAGGGAGGACACCATGCTGCCCAGAAATCGACCAGCAGCAGCTTTGTATCCCCGCCAAGCCTTGAATAGAGCGACACAGCATTTCCGTCGGTGTCATTCAGCGTGAAATCGGGAGCCTTCTGACCGACTGCAACAGCCTTGAGATTAACGAGTCTCTCCTTCAGGGTGACAACCGACTGAACCTTGTTGAGTGAGGTGTCAAGTTTTCCCAGAAGGCTCTCAAGCTCGTCAGCCTCCAGATAATATGAGATCTCGTTCAGCACTGTGGGGGAAACATATGATGAAGGATTGTTGGCGATGAACTCCTTTCTCATTTCGGTCTGTCTGGCATCGAGGGCCTCTATCTCCTTTTCAATGGAGCCGGCAAGCTCTTCATCACCAGCCATCCTTGCTTCACGGTAACGGTCATAGATCTTTGACATCTCTTCATTCGACTCATCAAACGCTGCCTTGTAGGTGTCAAATTCGCCCTGGGTCAGGGAGCCGGCTACTGATGCCAGCCACAGTGAATCGGCATGGCCGTGGACGGTAATATCTGAGTTCTCAATAAAGAAGCTGAGGCCTCCCCGCTTGTTCTTTATTGCAAGGTTCACCATCTGAGGGTACTCCACTGTGCCGGTCATCTCGAAGGAGCCGTTTTCGAGGGTCGCAGAGTCAATGATATCATAGCCCCCTGGAATACGCTTCTGCAGAATTATTACTTCGCTGCCCGCACCGTCAATGGTACCCGTAATCCGGTATTGCGGTTCCCTGGCACATGATGCCGCAATGGCCACTATTAAAACAAGGATAGCTGTCTTTTTCATTTTAATAAGTTTAACTGTATAACACTCTAATTTTTTGAAGGTTCAAACATACATAAAAAGGTTCGGTTTTTATACACGTAAATGAAAATCCGATTTTTTCAGAGGAGATACCCGAACATTTTACTAACGGCAGTTGCTGCCGAAATACTTTTCGAGCAGCATCAGTGCCGGCTTGTAGGATGTCACTTCCCCTTCGCGCAGCTGTTTCTCCAGCTCGGGCAGCAGTGCCATCACCTCCGGATGGTTGTAGAATGAATACTTAAGGGTGTCTATTATCGTCTCGTGCATTCGAGTGACCGCCTGCTCCCTCCTTCTCTCCCAGAACCAGCCGTTGCCTTTGGTCAGGCTGACATAATCGCGCACCGTCTCCCATACTTCGTTAATCCCAGTCTTCTCGAGCGAGGAGCAGGTCATCACCCCGGGGCTCCACCGTGAGGGTGAGGGAGGAAAGAGATGCAGTGCATTTTTAAACTCCACCCTGGCCATCTCGGCCTTTTGGATGTTATTGCCGTCAGCTTTGGTGATGACAATCGTGTCTGCCATCTCCATGATTCCGCGCTTGATGCCCTGCAACTCATCGCCGGCGCCGGCAAGCATGAGCACCAGGAAGAAGTCAACCATGGAGTGCGCGGCAGTCTCTGACTGGCCTACCCCCACTGTCTCAACTATTATGGTGTCAAAGCCGGCGGCTTCGCAAAGAATTATTGTCTCCCGTGTCTTGCGGGCTACCCCGCCCAGGGTACCTGCTGCCGGTGACGGCCGTATGAAGGCATCAGGGTCAACGCTCAGCTGCTCCATCCGTGTCTTGTCGCCCATGATGCTTCCCCTGCTCTGCTGGCTGCTGGGGTCAATGGCCAGGACGGCCAGGCGCCTGCCGTAATGCCGCGTAAGAATAGTGCCGAAGGTGTCAATGAAGGTGCTCTTCCCTGCACCCGGGACACCGGTAATGCCCAGCCTGACAGAGCGGGAACTGGCAGGCAGACATCGTTCCACAACCGCCTGGGCAACATCATAGTGCTCCGGCAGGGAGCTTTCAATCAGCGTGATGGCCTGACTGAGTATTGTACGGTTGCCACGCAGGATGCCGTCGGCATAGTCATCGGCCGTAAGCTGCTTTCTCCTGTTTCGCCGGAGACGGTTGGCCATATCGGGATTGATGCTCGGGGGCTGCACAACTCCCTTCTGAACCGAAAGTGCTCCGGCCTGACCTTTCTCCCTGCTCATCTCTGTTCTGTCCCCCGGCTCTCCTTTACTTCGCTGAACCCTCCTCCACAAGAACCTGACCCTTGATCATCAGCATCACCTCCGAATTCTTCGGATCATTGGTGTAGATAAAGATGTTCTTGTATATCTGTCCCTTGTAACCGCCGGAATTGAACCTGGCCTTGACGGAACCCTCAGCACCCGGCTTGATGACATTCTCAGTGGGCATCAGTGCCGTACATCCGCATCCCGACTTGACATGCCTGATGATGAGATCGCTCTTGCCCTCATTGGTGAATTTGAATTCTACATCGGCAGATGACTTCTGCTTGATGGTACCGAAATCAACTGTGTTCGACTCCAGCTTGAGAACGGGTGCATTGGCAAGCTCCTGGCTGCTCAACGCTGAAAAGTCCTCAACAAGGTTTGCCGAGACATAGAGATATATGTTGCTCTGCAACTGACCATTGACTTTTAGCCGTATGAGATCGTTGACATTGCCCCAGCTGCTGCTGTTGAGCCTGGCGTCATAGCTGCCCTCTATCACCCCTTTCTCTCCGGGCTTGAGCGTGGCCGGGTTCATCTTCAGCGTCAGGTGGGCAGGGATACCATCAAATTCCACCGTTGCAGGCTCCTTTGAGGTGTTGATGACCGGCATCACCCTGATCTTCTTCTCGTTCTTCTTCGTAGTGGTGAATGCCAGATGGTTCGACTGGAACCTCACCGGCCCCACGGCAAAGGTATAGAGCTCTTCCACGCTCTTCTCACGCGGCTCTACCTGTCCTTCAATGATCAGCACCGTGACTGGCGGCCTGGCGTTTGTATAAACCGAGATGCTTTTGGCAAAGCGGCTGTTATAACCCCGGGGGTCAAAGACCGCCGTGACAAAACCCTTACCTCCGGGAGGAACAGGTGCTTTGGTATAATCAGATGCCGTGCAGCCGCAGGACGACTGTACCCTGGTAATGACAAGAACCGAATCACCGGTGTTGGTGAAGTTGAAAACCGCCTCCTGCTTGCCGGCCTCCTCCTTGATAGTCCCGTAATTGTGCCGCGTATCTTCAAATTTAATCCTGGGCTGAGCCCATAAACCGGCAGCGATCAATAACAAAACAACTGCAGAAAAAATCCTTTTCATATTCAATCTCATTTTATTACCTGGTCAGACTTCAGGTTGATTTCTGATTACATTAACATAACAAAGATCAAGCCAGTTATATTGCATCAGAATCAGCTCCAAATTTAATAAAAATCGACAAGGCTCTGTTTTTTTATTGGTTATTCCATTAGTTTTGCCATACGGATGCCTGCCTTTGGAACAGATTTTGCGGAAACCGGAAGGTGCAGATCCATTTTGCCTATGCGCTTGAAAAGTCCCGTCATACTTGCACTTGCAACCCTCCTGCTGCTGACTGCCATACCGGCATCAGGACAGTTCTACAACGGCATGCAGATGACCTTCGGCAAGAACCGGGTACAGCACCGGGACTTCTACTGGACCTATTTCAGGTTTGATGACATAGACTGCTACTATAATGAGTTCGGCCGCGAGGTGGCTGAGTATGCCTGTGTGGTGGCGGAAGAGAAGCTGGACGAGATTGAGGACTACTTCGATTACACCCTCGACAAACGACTGATACTCATAGTCTACAACAAGAAGAATGATTTCAGGCAGAGCAATGTCGGACTGATCTCAGCGGAAGAGGACTACAACGTTGGAGGATACAGCCGCGTCATCAAAAACAAGGTTATGCTCTGGTTCAACGGCGACCATGAAGAGTTCAGCAAGCTGATCGCATCGGCAATAGCCGAGGTGGTGGTCTATGAAATGCTTTACAATGCCGATGTCCGTGACAGGACCACCAGCAGTTCCCGGATACAGATCCCCGACTGGTATATCAAGGGACTTATAAACTATGTGGCCTTCGGATGGGACAGCGAAACAGACAACCGTGTCAGGGACGGGTTTGAAAACGGCAGATACAGGAACCTCGACAACCTTGAATATGAAGAGGCCGTCTATGCCGGGCACTCATTCTGGAAATACATCGGTGAGACATATGGCGATGCCATCATACCCAATATCATCTACCTGTCAAAGATATACAAGAATATCGAGGATGGTTTTCTATACGGGCTGGGTAAGAGCATCCGGGACACCTATCGTGACTGGAAGGAATTCTACTCAAATTATTACAGTGTCAAACCTGGAGAAGAGTACAGGAAACCGCCCGAGATCAGAAAGTCAAAACCCCAGGAGCGATACACCTCGGTGAAGATCAGCCCCGACGGACGAATGGTAGCCTATGTCTCCAACGACTGGGGCAAACGCAGACTCTGGATATATGACACTTCCACCGGCAAGTCGAAAAAAATATTTACCGCCGAGCCAAAATATGAACAGTCAGTTGACCACTCCTACCCCGTGATCACCTGGCACCCCGGCGGCCAGATCCTTACCTTTGCCAACGAGGAGAAGGGCGGCGTTGAGCTCTACTTTTACCGCACCGACCAGAAGAACATGGAACAGCGGACGATGCCCTTCTTTGAGAAGGTGCTGTCACTCTCCTATTCACCCGACGGAACACGCCTGCTGGTCTCGGCGGTGATCAACGGCATGACCGATATCTACCTCCACACTATAATCAGCGGCACCAATGAACGAATAACCTATGATGTGGCCGACGATTTTAGTCCATCATTCATCAGGGGAAAGGATGAGGCCATAATCTTCTCGTCCAACAGGCTTACCGACACACTCTCGAACAGGGGTGATCCCCAGGAGGAGACAGGCCTTACCTTCAACCTCTTTACCTATGATCTCAAAACCCGGGGCAACCTTCTCACCAGGCTTGATGAGGGCACGCTCAACGACTACCTGGATCCGATGCAGGCCTCTGCCCTCTCCACGGGCTATATCAGCAACGGCAATGGTATAATGAATTACTACGATGCCGTTATTGACAGTTCCATTGCCTTTATTGACACAGCCCTTCATTATATGTACTTCATCGACGGGCGCCAGGCCACTGATTTTCCCCGCAACCTTGAATCCTTTGACAGGAACGCAGGACAGGATGCTGCCGTGATCTTTGACAACGGACGCTACAGGCTTCACGCCGGGGCAACAGGCGACGCACCCCAGGTCAGGGGCAATGAGATACTCACCACTTTGTGGCGCGAGGAGGAGACAGCCATGCTGAGAGCCGCCGACAGCATAAATCGTATCCGGGACTGGCTCCTGGCAGAACGGGCACGCATGAACGACACTCTCGAAAAACCTCTCTACGAGTACTATGCAGCCGACGAACCCATCGACTTCCGCAATTATGTCTTCGAAAAGGAGAAGGAGAATTTCTACGAGCTGCAGTGGAGAAAGGAGTACATGGACATTGACCTTGACACCTCCAGGATGCCGATGCCCACCGCCCTGGTCTACAGGCCTGCCTTCTACAACAACTACACGGCCACACAGATCGATTTCAATTTCCTGAATAACACCTACCAGGCATACAACGGCGGAGCACCATATTTCAATCCGGGTCTCAACCTGCTCTTTAAGCTTGGCACCATAGACCTCTTTGAGGACTACCGCATTACAGGCGGCTTCAGGTTCTCAGGCAACTTCGACAGCAATGAGTACCTTGTCAGCCTGGAGGCCCTCAGGGGGAAGTTTGATAAGCAGGTGCTGTTTCACAAGCAGTCGTTTGACAGCTACAATGACACTCTCTATTACAAGATAAAGAGCTACACCACCTATGGCTCTCTCAGGAAGCCTCTGAGCGCGGTGCTTGCCCTGAAGGGAACGCTCACGTACCGCTATGACAACTACGTCATTCAGTCAACGGACCAGTCCAGCCTCATGGCTCCCTCATCAGGCCGGCACTGGGCAGGACTGAAGGGTGAGGTGATCTATGACAATACCCGCAGGCGTACAATCAACATATACTACGGAACGAGATTCAAGGTGTTCGGAGAATACTACCGGGAGATCACTGAGAGAAAAAGCGACATGTTCGTTTTCGGTGCCGATTTCAGACATTATCAGAAGATCCACCGCGACCTGATATGGGCAAACAGATTTGCAGCAAGCACCTCGTTCGGTCCGTCACGCCTGATCTATTACATGGGCGGCGTCGACAACTGGATGGGATATCTATTCAACAAGGTGCCCATGTTCGACCAGACCGTACCTGTCAATCCCAATGTGAACTACGGATTCCAGGCCCTGGCCACGAATATGCGGGGATTTACCCAGAACATTCGCAACGGGAGTAACTTCGCACTGATAAACAGCGAGATACGCTGGCCTGTGGTAAGATATTTTGCGGGCCACCCTCTCCGGTCCAACCTCCTCAACAGCCTCCAGCTTGTCGGCTTCTATGACATTGGCATGGCCTGGTCAGGATGGGATCCCTGGGGCAATGAAAACTACTGGAACGATAAGGTCATACGCAACGGACCGGTGGTGGTCAGGCTCGATGCCATGCGCAATCCCCTGGTACAGGGTTTCGGCGGGGGCGTAAGGGCACAGCTCTTCGGATATTTCGTCAGGGGTGACATTGCATGGGGTATCGATAACGGCTACCTCCTCCCGAAAATATTTTACCTTTCCTTCAGCCTCGATTTCTGATCCTGAATACATCATGGTCCTTAATGCCCGGGACATAAGGAAGAAGAGCCCACAGGCTGCTGCTGCCTCTGATCTGGCGGGCTCCGGCGCAACAGGCGGGGAATGAATGGCATCATATTTGACTACCGGAGAAGTGAGGGTGAATTTTATAAGAATTTGGTTAGGAACTTAATAAAATAAAAGATAATTTTACGCCCGTAATCTTTAAAACAAATTCAATAATGGCTTACAAAATTACAGATGATTGCACAGCTTGCGGAACCTGCATAGATGAATGTCCGGTTGAGGCTATATCTGAGGGAGATATCTACGTGATCGACCCGGATGTATGTACCGATTGTGGTGCCTGCGCCGACGTATGCCCTGTTGAGGCAATTCATCCGGCTTAAACCGCATTCGCTTTTTAGGAAAACCGGAAGCTGTCTGAAAGGGCAGCTTCTTTTTTTGGCATCAGTCAGGATTATATCTGGCACCGCTGAGGATCGCCTGGCAGTCGCTGATGTTCATCAGCTCCTCCATCGTCACCCGGGGATTGTCGTTCATGAACTTCTCTATTATCCTGAAGCCGATCCAGACGATTGCCCTGCCGGGCGACTCCTCCGAAAAATAGGTGGTGAACGGGGCCTCCCCTGTGAACTTGCGAATCAGGAAACCGTCGGTGGAGAAGAGCAGGTCGTGCCCGACGAGATACTCCCACATCTCTCTCTCCCCCTGCCTGCAGAACTCAAGCTGGTCAGCCGTAAAACCGTGCAGCAGCGTGTCAGCAACAGACGGCATCATTCGCTTTGTGAAATAGACAAGCTTGGCCTCATGCAACATCGAGTTGAGAAGGTTCCGGGTGCCGTACCCAATCTCCCTGTAATCCCACTCCGTAGAGGCCCAGGCATACATGCAATCTGTAGCCATGTGGTCAGGAGTCATCTTCCGGGCCTGGTAACTGTAAATGCCGAGAGAGGGATAATATTTGGAATCAGCCCCCAGATAACGGTCAAGACTGACCATCAGCAGTGAGTCATCAACAATTATGCTGTTGTTGAAAACGGAGATGCAGGTGATCACTTCAGGTATCACCCTGTCAGGAAAGTAATACCTGTAATGCCTGAAAGCCTCTTCCAGCTCCTTCTCCAGGTTCCCTGTGCCGGGGAAAACATGCTTTACTTCATCCCAGAGCTCCAGGTTGCGCATATCGGTGGCAAAAAGAATAAAAGCCGAAGGCCATCTCTCATCGGAGATATCACCCAGCCCGATGACACTGCTATAGGTGTTCAGGGCACTGCCATACTCCTGCTTCAGAGACTCAGCCCGCGCGGCAAGCTCATTCGGCGGAGTCTCAAAGATGGCGCTGCCAAGATCCCTGACTGCCAGGTCACACTCAATGCCTGACAGGTCAACCCTGTAGGGATCGCGGTGGCATGAGACGAGAAGAGCCATGGTCAGCAGGGTGGCAAAGAACAGGGGCAATGACAGTCGCTTGGTCATGTTCAACGTAATAAGATCTTTTTTCGCAAAATAAGGACATTTATTTATAATTTTGAGCGGCTAATTACGAGAAGATGAACAAAACAAACAAACTGTCGGTCCTCAGGGCTCTGGCCGTTGCGGCCCTGGTCTCTGCACCCGTGGGCCTTTCAGCACAGGAACTTGAATTTGCCGTTCATGTTGACCCGGTCATCTCATGGATGGGCTCAAATGAGTCTGAATACAGGGGGGAAGGGGCAAAAGCAGGTCTTGATCTCGGACTGAATGTACTTCATTACTTTGCTGATAATTATGCCATATCATCAGGACTGAGCATTATTTCAGCAGGCGGAAGGCAGAGCACGGATGAAGAACATATCCTGGTCTTTACCAGCTTCAACCAGCAACTGGCTCCCGGTACTGAGGTAAGGTATAACATCTCCTACCTCAATATCCCCGCCGGAATAAGGCTGCAACCTGACCAGGTGGGCTACCTGACATATTTCGGTGACCTGGGATTTGATATCAGGATGCGTATCAAGTCGACCATTGACGTGCCGGCTCTGGATATCAGGCATGAAAATGCCAGGACCGAGTTATACGGCATCAACGCCGGATGGCATATAGGCATAGGGATTGAATATGAACTGGCACTGGACGCATCCTTCGTTGCAGGGCTCGGCTATGCGCAGGATTTCTTCGATGTCACCAAGGACCTCGAGGATGTGAACCAGCTCGACGACAGGACGAGAATAAGGATGTTCAAGATCAGGCTGGGACTAAAATTCTGAACCTCCGGCAATGAGGGTTGCACTCGCACAGCTTAGTTATATCCCTGGTGATATCCCCGGCAACAGGGAAAAGATCATCTCCTCCATCGGCAGTGCAAAAAGCGGGGGAGCAGATCTCATAGTATTTTCCGAACTTGCTGTCACCGGTTACCCGCCGCTTGACCTGCTGCTCCGGAGTGATATTGTCAATGCCTCAATGGCATCTGTTGAGGAGATCGCCACACACTGCACCGGGATAGCAGCCATCGTGGGCGGTCCCTCGCCCAACACCGGCCAGTATGGTAAAAACCTCCATAACTCCGCCTTCTTCCTTCATGAGGGCAAAGTGAGTGCCCTTACTTCCAAGACCCTCCTCCCGACCTACGACATCTTTGACGAAGACAGGTACTTCCAACCGGGAAATACCTTCCGGACGGTTGAACTGAACGGCACAAGGATGGCAATAACCATCTGTGAGGACATATGGGACGAGCAGCCTTTCGGTGATAAGGGACTCTGGCGCCTGTACAGCATCGCACCGCTCGATGAGATCATGAAGGAGAATCCATCACTGATAATAAATATTGCCGCCAACCCATTCTCTCACAACAGGATAAAGATCAGGGAAGAGGTTTTTTCCAGAAATGCCCGGGAGTACGGCAAGCCTCTCATCTCTGTCAACCAGGTCGGCGGCTATACTGAACTGATCTTTGACGGATCATCGGTACTGATAGGTTCTGACGGAACCGTGCTCGAGAGACTGGCATTCTGCGAGGAAGAGTTAAGGATAGTTGATGTGCCGTCCCCTGGAGAAAAAAGGGGAAAATACTCCTGCCCGGCAGGTTATCCTGAAGATATGATTGCACATGTGCACCGGGCACTGGTGACAGGCATCAGGGACTTCTTTGCCAAGAGCGGACTGAAGAGGGCAATAATAGGACTGTCGGGAGGCATTGACTCGGCCGTGGTCCTTGCCCTGGCCGCTGAAGCACTGGGGCCTGAGAACACCCTCTCACTGCTGATGCCGTCATTATGGTCCTCGGATCACTCCGTGACCGACTCCGTAAAGATGGCCGTCACCCTCGGAGCACCCTACCACATAGTAAGTATTGAAGAGGCCAGGCAGGCGGTCGACAAAACTGTGCAACCCTTCTTCGCCGGCAGGGAACCCGATGTAACGGAAGAGAATATACAGTCGAGACTACGGGCGCTGATGCTCATGGCTTTTGCAAACAAGTTCGGGCATGTGCTGCTCAACACATCCAACAAGAGCGAAGCCGCGACAGGCTACGGAACACTCTACGGTGACATGGCCGGTGGATTATCGGTCATAGGTGACCTCTACAAGACTGAAGTTTACCGGCTTGCTGAAGAGATAAATTCACGGAAAGAGATCATCCCACATGCCATCATTGTAAAGCCTCCTTCGGCAGAGCTGAAACCTGACCAGCTTGACACCGACACACTGCCGCCCTACCACCTGCTCGACCCCGTGCTCTACAGCTACATAGATCTTGAAAAGTCGGCAGACACCATTATCGGTGAAGGATCGGACCCGGAACTTGTTGAGAAGGTGATCAGACTGGTACGTACCAGTGAGTTCAAAAGAAAACAGACTCCCCCTATTCTTCGCGTCTCTGCAAAAGCATTCGGCAGCGGCAGGAGAATACCCATAGTAGCAAGATACCGCTGACAACTATCCGCAACATCCAACTGCCTGTTTTTTAGTGTGTTAAAAAGTGTTAATTTCTCCCTGAAACAACTTTTTTAATATCTTTGCATATGTTATTCAACATATGGGGAAATGATTTATAGTGATCCTTACATGGAACAGTGCCTTGAGGGACCTTTCTCGCTCTTCAGGGATCTGGCTGACGAAGAGAAGGAGTTTCTGCTTCACGATCACATCTGTTCATCTTATAAGAAAGGAGACATCATCTTTGCCGAGGGTGCCAGGCCTGCCGGGCTATACTGTCTTGCATACGGCAAGGTGAAGGTATTCAAGGAGGGCATAGGAGGCAGGGAACAGATCATAAGGATGATCAGGCCCCAGGGACTCATAGGCTTTTCAGCCATCATTACCGGCACCGTGTATTATGCTTCGGCAGTGGCCATTGAAGAGTCGGGCATCTGCCGGATAGAGAGCAATCAGTTCATGAAGCTCCTGCAGCGCAATTCCGACCTCTCCATAAAGCTTATGCGCATGATGGCTCTTGAACTCTGCTTCTCCAATGAAAGAACGGTATCACTGACCCAGAAGCATATCAGGGGCAGGCTTGCCGAATCACTGCTGGTACTGCGTGACACCTACGGCGTGGAGAATGACGGAAAGACCATCAGGGCCTATGTCTCCAGGGAGGATCTGGCATGTCTCTCCAATATGACCACCTCCAATGCCATCAGAACCCTGTCGATGTTTGCCACCGAGTCTGTTATTGCACTGGAGGGCAAAAGAATCAGCATTGTTGACCCTGCCAGACTGGAAAAGATCAGCCACCTTGGCTGAAGGTCAGCGCCTGACCGCCTCAAGGTAACATGAACGGCACAACGGCTCGTAAATGTCCTTCTCACCCAGCACCACTACCTTGTCATTCTCAATCTTGCGGTGCGAATAATGGGCAAGGTTACCGCACCTGACACATATAGCATGCACCTTGGTCACATACTCGGCCATAGCCATCAGAGCAGGCATGGGTCCGAAAGGTTTGCCGGCAAAATCCATGTCAAGACCTGCCACGATCACCCTCGTACCCGAATCGGCGAGTCCCGTACAGACCTCCGGGAGGGTGTCGTCGAAAAACTGGGCCTCGTCTATGCCCACCACCTCTACCCCTGCTGCCAGTAGCAGTATTGAAGAGGCATTCTCCACGGGGGTGGAGACAATTGACTTCTCATCGTGTGACACTACCCTGGTCTCCGAGTACCTCGTATCAAGCGACGGCTTGAAGATCTCTACCCTGAGACCGGCATACATGGCCCTGCGCACTCTCCTGATAAGCTCCTCGGTCTTGCCTGAAAACATCGACCCCGCTATAACCTCAACAGATCCGCGCTTGCCGGCATTGAAGACTGAATTTTCGAGAAACTCCATACTTAAGCTCAGGGTTAGGCCGTTCAGTATTGTGACACTATTATTAAGGCTGAAAAGTTCAGAAATAATTACTTTTGCAAAATAAAGAAAACGATCATTATAAAAAACAAAGAGAGATGGATTTCACAAAAGCAGTAGGCATTATAGGAAGGGATCTGGAGGAGGCGATGACAATGCTTGACCAGCTCTCGGAAGTACCCGGTTCCCACATTGCTGAGATGGAGCTGGCAAAGTCGAGGATCCGCAGCGCATCTGACATGCTGAAACTACTCCCCGGGCTCTATGGTGCCGGTGAGGCCCGGCCGGGATCTGCGCCCGTAGCAAAGAATAAGGTGCAGGGTGTCACCGGGGAGACTGCTGACAGAGCAGTAACAGGCGGGGAGAGCATGACAGCCGGAACCGTTGAAGAGGCGGTGACAGCAGAGAAAAGCGTGACAGCCACAACAGCTGAAGAGGCGGTGACAGCAGAGAAAAGCGTGACAGCCACAACAGCTGAAGAGGCGGTGACTGCAGAGAAAAGCGTGACAGCCACAACAGCTGAAGAGGCAGTGACTGCAGAGAAGAAGGTCACGATTGAGAATCGCGATGAGGTTGATCAGAGCGGAGTGAATGAGAAAACAGCTTCAGGTGATGAGCCGGAGAAGGTCGGGGCTGAACCCGTTAAGAGCCCTGCCGGACAGAGAGCAAAGACACAGGAGAGTGTCAAGGCGATCCTGGCCGACAGGTTCGGAGTGACGGGAACCCTTGGAGAAAAGATGTCTTCCTCAAGAAAGGATGAGGTTGTGACCTCCGTGATGCATAGCAAGCCTATTGCTGACATAGCTGCCGCAATAGGCATCAATGACAAGTTCTACTACATACGTGAGCTCTTCAGCGGTGACGCAGCCGCCTACGGTGATGCCGTCAGCAGGCTGAATGCGGCCGCCTCTCTCGGTGAAGCCATGAAGATACTCGACGAGAGCACCGTAATGGGCTCTGACCCTGCAGCACAGTCGTCATTTGTTGATGTCGTACGAAGAAAATTCAGCCTGAATGTCTAAGCTGATCCTGGTACCTACCCCCATAGGCAACCTGGGTGATATTACCGTCCGTGCCCTCGAGGTGCTGAAATCGGCTGACCTGATACTTGCCGAAGACACAAGGAAGAGCCGCATATTGCTTGACCACTATGGGATCCGGGCGCCTCTCCGTTCACACCACAAGTTCAATGAGCACAAGACCATCGAGTCGCTCTGTGACCTGATGGAAAGAGGCAGGGTCACGGCATTGATATCCGATGCCGGCACCCCCGGCATCTCAGATCCGGGTTTCATGCTGGTACGGATGTGCATCGAGCGGGAGATACCCGTTGAGACACTCCCCGGCCCCACGGCATTCGTCCCGGCACTGGTCAACTCCGGGTTGCCGTCAGACCGCTTCTGCTTCGAGGGTTTCCTGCCGCAGAAGAAAGGCAGGCAGAAGAGGAT
>CALMRD010000284.1 GCA_937871625.1 uncultured Bacteroidales bacterium
CCGGGCTCATCGGGTTGGTATAGTCAGCTCCTGTGAGGGCAAGCCCGGGGGTCAGGTCAGGACCGTGGAAAAACTGTATCCCGGCATCAAAGCCACCCAGCATTAAGTCACCCCTGAAGCCGTAGGAGTGGAGTCCGTCAGCCTGATCGAGCCCGCCCGGCATCTCCAGGATAATGTTTTGCGGCAGCTCAAGAGGGGCGGTCATAAGCAGGGATGGATTCCAGAAGGGTGTGGCAACGACTGACAGCCTGAACAGGGAGCCTGCGTTGAGCGTCAGCTCACCGAGGAGGTTACCCATATCACGGTCCTCAAAGTCGGGGCTCCTGTATATATAGTCTGTCGGGCTGAACCTCGAGAGAGGAGTGAAGAGATCGGTTCTGCCCCATTTGACTATCTTCTTCCCCAGCGAGAGGCTCATGAAGCCGTTATAGTACATACCCCATGCCTCTCTCACAAAGAAGTCGCTGACAATTTTCCCGTACTGCCGGCCCATCCTGACACGGAGATCAGCAAAGCCCTTATAGCTCAGGTTGTCTGTGGCCGTAAGCGTCAGTGCCGCATCGGCGAAGGCCGCGTTGATATCATGTTCATAATCGTCCGTGCTGAGGTAGAGGCCTCCCCTCACAAAGCCTCCGGGAGTAAATGTCTTCTCCTGCGCTCTCATGATAAAAGGCAGTAGCATAAACAAGAAAAGAATTGAAAACCGTCTGACCATGATTGACTTTTTCGTCAAAGGTGAGGATGATCAGTCGTATAATCGACCGATCCGCACGGTCAGGACGACCGCACAGGAGGCAAGATGTATTAACCGAGCGGATCGGACCCTTCAGGAGGACTTTGACATCTCTTTCCGGTAGGAGCTGGGGGTTTTTCCGGTATAGGCCTTAAAGAAGCTGTTAAATGTTGACTTTGAATTGAATCCGGCATCATATGCGATGGCCAGCAGTGTATAGTGCTGGTATTTCGGGTCGTTCATCCGGCTCAGCGCCTCCCTGACCCTGTATTCGTTAACGAAGGAAAAGAAGTTCCGGCCGTATTTTTCATTGAGAACTTCAGTAATGTAATGACGCGGAATGCCTGTCTTCACTGCCAGTTCATTTATAGTCAGATCTCCATCGAGATAGAGTTTCTCATCATCCATGATCTTCAGCAGTTTGGTGAGATATTCCTCAGCCTGTTCCTGTCGAAGACCGCTACGGGCGTACTTCTCAGCCGCCGAGGGGTCACCGGTTTCATCATCCGGAGACTCTGGTTTGGGAAAGGTGAGTATCTCAGGCTGACGCACGGCGTAGAAGCTATAGGCGAAGGAGAAGATGGTGATAAAGAAGAAGGTCATGACATAGGGATCAAAGGGGAGCAGCCCGGCGATTATCTTAATTCCTCCCAGGATGAACATGATAACATATCCGCTGTAAAATGTTATCGAGAGTATCTTCAGCCAGTTGAGCGTCAGTTTTGCTGAGGTGTAAGATACAAGATCGCGAAGATGTCTCTGGTGGTTACGTATCTCCAGGAACGAAAGAATGCTGTATAGTGTCACCGAGAGGAAGTAGATGACGCTGTAAACTATTCTGAGGGGAATGAATCTGTCGGTCACCAGGAAGCCGCTGAGGTCATCGAATATCGGTTCCTCACGGAAGATGACCGAGACAGCAAAAAATACCAGAAAGGGAATGAAATGGAGTGCATGCCAGGGTGAGAACCTACGTGAAGGCACGGTCATATGGCGTACATACAGGAACAGCAGAGGGCCATAGGTGAGTGAGATGAAGGGGAAGGAATACATGTCGAGCACCGTGCGGTTGATAAGAGCAAAAATCATCTCGATACAGAACAGAAACAACCATGCCGTCATGATCCTGCTGGCCGTACTGTACGGCCTCCGCGTTGCCATCAGCAGTCCTGCAAAGAACGACTGGGATATGCCTACAAACAGAACAGGTAATATAAAATCCATGATACAGTAATAATGGGTAAATTTAACAAAAGGAAGAAAAAATAGCTACTTTTGAGTTACATGACACAAACATAAGAGACGGAAATGAGCATTTTACTTAACTCGGGGTCAAAGGTGATCGTACAGGGATTCACTGGAAGTGAGGGCACCTTTCATGCCGGTCAGATGATAGAGTATGGTACACAGGTTGTTGGCGGAGTGACCCCCGGTAAGGGCGGACAGACACACCTGGGACTGCCGGTCTTCAACACCGTAAAGGATGCCGTGCAGGCCACAGGTGCGGACACTTCCGTTATCTTCGTGCCGCCGGCCTTTGCTGCCGATTCTATTGTTGAGGCTGCCGAGGCAGGCATACAGCTGATAGTAACCATCACGGAGGGCATTCCCACCTCAGACATGGTCAAGGTAAAGAAGATACTTGCCGGGTATGACACGGTGCTCATTGGTCCCAACTGTCCGGGGGTCATTACACCGGGTGAAGCCAAGGTCGGCATTATGCCCGGTTTCATACATCAGAAGGGCAGGGTGGGTGTTATCTCCCGTTCCGGGACGCTGACATATGAGGCTGTCGATCAGCTTACCAAGCTGGGACTGGGGCAGTCGACATGTGTCGGTATCGGTGGTGATCCGGTGATAGGGTCCACCTCCCTTGATATCATCAAGAGAATGATGGCTGACAGTGATACCGATGCGATAGTTCTCATAGGTGAAATAGGCGGCCAGATGGAGACAGACGTGGCATACTGGGTCAGAGAGCATGGCACAAAACCGGTGATTGGATTCATTGCGGGACAGACAGCTCCAAAGGGGCGCCGCATGGGACATGCCGGTGCCATCATAGGAGGGAAGAACGACACGGCTGAGGCCAAGATGAAGATCATGGAAGAATGCGGACTTCATGTGGTAAGATCACCGGCAGACATAGGCGTCACCGTCGCGAAGGTGCTGCATAAATAAATTTTTATCTTTGTGCCCAAATTGAGGAAAACGAAGCTTGCAGGAGCAATACCTCAGGGAGATACCTTTAGATAATACCTCATGCAGCTTCCAACTGATCCTGGAAAACCTTAAAATATGCAGATGAAACTACTGGAAGGAAAAACAGCTGTGATCACGGGCGGATCACGAGGCATAGGCAAGGGCATCGCCCTGCGTTTTGCTGCCGAGGGAGCCAATATTGCGCTCACCAACATCATCGACAACGAAGAGTTTGCAGATGCGGTGAAGGAGATTGCAGCTCTTGGGGTAAAGGCTAAGGGATATGTGTCGGACGCTTCCGTATATGCTGATGCCGAGAATGTTATCGATGAGATAGTAAAGGACTTCGGCAGGGTGGACATACTGGTGAACAATGCAGGCATCACCCGTGACACACTGCTGATGAGGATGACGGAGGAGCAGTGGGACCAGGTGCTGACGGTAAACCTGAAGTCGGTCTTCAATCTGACCAAGGCTGCCATCAAGCCGATGATGAAGCAGAAGCAGGGATCGATCATCAACATGAGTTCGGTGGTCGGTGTCAGCGGCAATGCCGGACAGTCAAACTACTCCGCTTCCAAGGCTGGCATCCTCGGTTTCACCAAGAGCGTGGCCAAGGAGCTGGGTTCGCGCAGTGTGCGTTGTAACGCCATAGCCCCTGGTTTTATACTTACGGAGATGACCGGCAGGCTGCCAGAGGAGGTGAAGAGCGATTGGATATCAAAGATACCGCTCAGGCGCGGAGGGTTACCTGAAGATGTGGCAAATGTTGCTCTCTTTCTGGCATCGGATCTCTCGTCGTATGTCACCGGGCAGACCATTAATGTCTGCGGTGGGATGCTGATGTAAAATATTTTTGATTTGATTTATTTATTATATTTGCACCGGCAGGGCGCTATTCCCTCAAGCACGAGGAAATGCAGCGAGACATAATTATTCCACACTTATTTCTTAAGCGCCCTGCTTTTTTTATTGTATATATGCCTCCTTAGCTCAGTGGTAGAGCAGCTCACTCGTAATGAGCAGGTCGTGGGTTCAACTCCCATGGGAGGCTCGGGGGGCAGTTTTCAGTCTTCAGTCGGCAGT
>CALMRD010000285.1 GCA_937871625.1 uncultured Bacteroidales bacterium
TACTGGTACTCGGTGATGCCATTCCATGAGCTGATCTTCAGGGGTATGATAAAACGCATCTCAGTATAGTATATATTTTGAGGGAGGTTCCATGCAACCATCTTCGTCATTCCAGAAAAAAGCTTCATATAAGTTCATTCAGAATAATTACTGATCTGGTTCATGGTGCTGGTTTGTTTCACAGGAATGGTATTCAAATATCAAAATGTTGGTTACTTTTGAACCGATTTCCGCCTCAGGATGAAAATTGCAGTTACTGGTGCCTCCGGACACGTAGGTACAAACCTTTGCAGGATGCTCCTTGACCAGGGATACCTTGTCAGAGCATTGATTCACAATAGCAAAAAAGGGCTTGAAGACCTTGACATTGAATTTGTTACAGGCAGTGTGAATTGCGAGGCTGACCTGAGAAAGCTATGTGAAGGTTGTTCTGTGCTGTTTCATCTGGCGGCATTTATCAGCATCCGGAAACAGGACAAGAGATGCCTGGCAGTCAATTCCGGCAGCTGTGAGACTCTTCTCACTGCAGCGAGATCTGCAGGTGTCAGGAGAATAATCCATTTCAGTTCCATCCACGCTTTCAGTCCAAAACCCTACGAAGAGATCCTTGACGAAAAACGGGATCTTGAAACAGAAAGCAGCGTATCGTATAACCGTTCAAAGGCTCTTGGCCAGAAGATAATGGCAGAAGGCTCGTCAGCTGACCTGGAGGTGGTAATTCTCAATCCAACCGCCATATTGGGGCCAAATGATTTTCAACCATCCCTGCTCGGCAATGCAGTAATCAGGTTTTTCAAAGGAGAGAATCCGAGCCTGATACCAGGGGGATATGACTGGGTGGATGTCAGGGATGTATGTTCTGCAGCAATCAATGCAATTGATCATGGAGTGCCTGGAGAATGCTACCTTCTTTCCGGAAGCTGGAAAAGCCTCAAAGATATGGCAAATGCAGTTGAAAAACTGGGAGGACATAAGGCACCCCGGCTCACTTTGCCGTGGTGGCTTGCACATATTGGCGCCGTCGTCCTGAATATGCATGCCACTGTCACAGGAAGGGTACCGCTCTATACTTCAATGTCACTGGATACTTTGAAAGAGAGCCACAGGAACATCTCTTCAGCAAAGGCATCAAGGGATCTCGGATACAGTTCCCGTCCCTTTGAGGAGACTATGGCAGACACTATCCGGTGGTTCAGGGAAAACAACTACATCTGATGGATAAACAGACATTTGACCTGCTTGTATGGATATGGACAGCCATTGCGTTGATGATCTTTCTGCTGCTGCTCTACGTCACGGCCCCTTACGGAAGGCACTCAAAAAGAAACTGGGGAAAAACCATTCCTGACAGGATAGGGTGGTTTGTCATGGAGGTGCCGGCTTTGATAATCTTTCTCTACTTCATCATTACAGGCAAGGCTGAAAAAAACCTGGCTGTATGGATAGTTGCAGCGCTCTACGTGATGCACTATCTGAACAGGGCAGTGATATACCCCTGGCGCATCAGGGTGCGCGGAAAGGAGATGCCGCTTGTGGTTGCCCTCATGGCTGTTCTGTTCAATTTTGTCAATGCAGGGTTCCTGGGATACTACACCGGTACGCTCCATACTCATTACAACGGCGAATGGCTGACTGATCCGAGGTTCATTGCAGGAGTGCTTGTCTTTTTCACAGGGATGGTGATCAACATCACATCGGATGAAAAGCTGATTCACCTGCGAAAAGACCGGAGCAACGGCTACCGCATCCCTCGGGGAGGAATGTTTGAGAAGGTGAGCTGTCCCAACTTTCTGGGAGAGATAGTGGAATGGGGCGGATATGCCATTCTCTGCTGGTCTTTGCCTGCCTTTTCCTTCTTTGTCTGGACATTCTGCAACCTGGTTCCCAGGGCGCTATCGCACCACAGGTGGTACAAAAACTACTTTCCGGATTATCCTGGAGAAAGGAAAGCAGTTTTCCCCTATATTTTGTAAATTTCACGGTGACTTTCTTCAACTATGAAAAGCAGTTACCTCAGCTACAGGTTACGGTTTCTCTGGCTCGCGGTGTTTGCAGTAGCCATGGGTTTCCTTGAAGCCATTGTAGTGGTTTACCTTAGAGAGCTATACTACCCTGAAGGTTTCGGCTTTCCCCTGAAGCTCATGTCTCCTGATCTTGTCACCATTGAATGGATAAGGGAGGTTGCCACGCTGGTTATGCTTGCCGGTGTTGGCATAATTACGGGAAGAAACAATCTGCAGCGGCTCTGGTATGCGCTCTTCGCCTTCGGTGTATGGGATATTATCTATTACGTTGCCCTTAAGCTGCTTATCGGCTGGCCTGCCTCCCTCCTCACCTGGGACCTGCTCTTTCTCATCCCGGTCTCGTGGCTGGGACCGGTGCTCGCCCCGGTGCTGAATTCAGTGACCATGATCATGATGGCCCTGCTGCTGGTGGCAAGAGAGGAGAACGGTTTTTACGTAAAGGTACGGCTCACTGACTGGATTCTCATATTTTCAGGTGCACTGATCATTCTCTACACATATCTGATCGATTTCTTAAGGTTGATTTTTGAAAGCGGGGTGCTCGAACAGGGAAAATCACAGCAGGCGGCAGAACAGCTAGTCACATTGATAACAAGCTACACGCCTGGCAATTACAGGTGGCTGATCTTTATTGCCGGTGAGATGCTGATAGTGGCCGCAACTGTTAGTATTTATATCCGGAGTACCCGGCACCATAAGAACCAAAACTTCAGCTAACCGTGTCAAGGCTGCACTCAATATGCTGATTCCAGACCAGAGCTACCGGTTACCAAATCAAAAGAAGACTACCGGATTGGGGCGCCGGCAGTCTTCATCGCATTAAAACGGACTTGTGGAAAGAAAGACAGTTGGAAGCTGTCGCTGCTTCCTGTATCGTTGCCTTGGCAGGCACCCGTAATATGAGCTGCCTACCAATGACGGTGTAAAGTTTATAAACGAATTATGAAGATTTGATGAAATAAGCCAAAATCTGCTTTCTGTATCTCAATGGAAAAATTCATACTTTTAGCTCAGATACAAAACAGGATTGGTATGTTAAACTTCAAATCACTGAATAGCCGTCTGCTGGCTACGGTATTATTTTTCTGTCTGCTTCCCGGGGAGCAACTTTTATCCCAGAATAGACCGGCAGATAAGATCACCTCCGGGCCATCAACCGGCACTCTGGTCATCGCCGGTGGCGGCAGGCTGTCGGATACGATAATAAAGCGCTTCATATCGCTTGCCGGAGGAGAGGATGCCCGGATAGTTTTCGTACCCACGGCTGCCGGAGCTGAGAGCTACGCCGACAGTGCAGCCGACTTTCTCAGGTCACGCGGTGCGGATAATGTCACCGTGCTGCACACAGAGAGCCGCGACACGGCTAACAGCGAAGTATTCACCGCTCCCCTGCTGGATGCCACGGGTGTCTGGTTCGGCGGGGGACGTCAGTGGAGGCTGGTCGATTCCTACAGGGGCACACTGACCGAAGAGCTGTTCAGGCGTGTGCTTGAACGGGGCGGTGTGATTGGCGGCTCCTCTGCCGGAGCAACGATACAGGGATCCTTCCTTGCCAGGGGTGACACGGAAAACAACCAGGTAATGATGGGAGACCACCAGGAGGGGTTTGCCTACATATCCAACATTGCGATCGACCAGCATGTGCTGGCCAGAAACAGGCAGTTTGACATGTATGGTATCCTGCGTGAGCACCCCGAGCTGCTGGGGATAGGTATAGATGAGAATACAGCCATGGTTGTGCAGAGAGACACCATGGAGGTGATAGGTGCCAGCTATGTGCTTGTCTATGACGGCTCATTCTGGTCACGTGAGGGCAGCGACCTGAAGATAGTGCCGGAAAAGGATCTCCTATTTTACTTCCTCAGGCAGGGTGACAGATACAATCTGAGAGAGAGGAAGATCATCAACTGAACTTTAGCCGGTCTCAGCCTTGCTGACACGTACAATCAGGGAAAGAGGGAAGTCATCGACTGAACTTTTGCCAATCTCAGACAAAGCCACAGGTGCAATCTGATAAAGAGGAGGATAATAGACTGAGCTTCTATCGATCTCCGGCAGGCTGACAGGAATAAACTGCGACAGAGCAAGGTCATCGACTGATTTTTATGTAAGTTTATTGGCTCAGTTCAAACATTAAGATTGATGAAGAAAATTATTTTGCTTGCTATTGTTACGCTGACATGCAGCGTTCTCTGGTCGCAACCGCTGACCACAAAGGATATTGACAGAGTGGTGGAAACAACCATGCTGGAGTTTAACGTTCCCGGCATAGCCGTGGCTGTGGTCAAGGATGATAAGGTGATCCACATGAAAGGGTACGGCGTCGCCTCAATTGCCACCGGCAGCAGGACGGACGAGAACACACTCTTCGGGATAGCCTCCAACTCAAAGGCCTTTACTGCGGCTGCGCTGGCGATACTTGTTGATGAGGGTAAGCTGACCTGGGATACGAAAGTCATTGACGTTTTACCTGAGTTCAGGCTTTACAACTCATATGTCACAGAAGATTTCAATATAAAGGATCTCCTCACCCATCGCAGCGGCATGGGTCTGGGTGCCGGGGACCTGATGCTCTGGCCCGACTCCTCATCCTTTACAAGAGAAGATATAATCCACAATCTCAGGTACCTGAAACAGACCTCACCGTTCCGCACCAAATATGATTATGATAACCTGCTCTATATTGTTGCAGGCGAAGTGGTTGCAAGAGTTTCAGGGAAGAGCTGGGAACAGTTCGTTGAGGAGAGAATCATGGAGCCGTTGGGGATGAACAGGTCTGCTGCATCACTCGGCAGTATAAAGGACAGATCGAACATCATCGATGCACATGTACCGGTTGAGGGTGTTTTGCAGGTCGTTTCCAGGTATGAAAGTGACCTGATGAACCCTGCCGGAGGCATCTGGAGCAGTGTGGCTGATATGAGCAGGTGGGCCATCATGCAGATGAACCGCGGCAAATATGGTCCGGATCTTGACAGGCAGATATTCTCGGAGGGTGTGCACAGGGAGATGTGGACTCCCCAGACAATCATACCCGTCAGGTCACCCGGGCCCTACAGGAGCCACTTTGCGGGATACGGCCTTGGCTGGCGCCTGACCGATGTAAGCGGTTACCTGCAGGCCTCTCATACCGGAGGACTTTCAGGAATGGTGACACAGGTCACCCTGATACCGGAGCTGAAGCTCGGAATAATAGTTTTTACCAACCAGCAGGCCGGGAGTGCCTTCACTGCCATAACCAACACCATACTGGACGGATATTTCGGCATCACTGGCAACGACTGGGTCAGGCAATTGAGCGACAATGTCCGCAGAAGAGAGGCTGAGGCAAAGAAGATCACCGACGAGGTGTGGACCCGGATAGAGAAGCAGCGTGCCGGCGAGACAGAGAGCATTGACCCCTCACCCTATGCCGGTCAGTACATCGACAACTGGCTGGGAGAGATCATTATCTCAGAGGCTGACGGCAGGATGAGGTTCAGGTCAGTCAGGTCACCCAAACTGAGAGGCGATATGTTCTGGTATACAGGCAACACCTTCATTGTCAAATGGGACGACAGGTCGATGGATGCCGATGCCTGGGCGGTATTCACGCTTGACAGAGAGGGCAGGCCCTCGGAGATACGCATGGAAGCCATCTCCCCGCTTACAGATTTCAGCTATGACTTCCACGACCTCTTCTTTACCAGAAAGAAAGACTGACGATAAACAGAGTGACAGCCAATGAAGAAACTGATTTTTACCTGCCTTCTTGTTCTCTTCTCCGTCATCTCACTGTCTCAGCCTCTGTCGTCAAAAAAGATTGACAGGCTGACCGAGAGGGTAAGGCAGGAATTCAACGTTCCCGGTATAGCCGTGGCTGTGATTAAAGATGACGAGGTGATCCACATGCAAGGATACGGTGTCAGATCAATCGCTACCGGCGGTAAGACCGATGAGAAGACCCTTTTTGCCATAGCATCAAACACCAAGGCGTTTACCGTGGCAGCCCTGGGCATCCTGATCGACGAAGAGAGACTGACCTGGGATACCAGGGTAATTGATATAATCCCGGAATTCAGGCTTTACAACTCTTATGTTTCTGAGGATTTCAGGGTCAGGGACCTCCTCACCCACCGCAGCGGACTGGGCCTCGGCGCCGGCGACCTGATGATGTGGCCCGACTCGGCAATGTTCACTGCTGACGACATCATTAACAACCTCAGGCATCTGAAGCAGGCCTCGCCTTTCAGGACAAGATATGACTATGACAACCTGTTGTATGTTGTTGCCGGCGAGGTGGTTGAGAGAGTTTCCGGAACCAGCTGGGAGGAGTTTGTTGAAACACGGATCATGCATCCGCTCGGCATGAACGGCTCTTCAGCATCATTCAGGGGACTGCGCGACAGATCCAACATAATTGATGCTCATGTTCCGATAGAGGGTGTTCTCCAGGTAGCTCCCAAGCAGGAAAACAGGCTCCATAATTCCTCCGGCGGCATCTACAGCAACATCAGCGACCTGAGCAGATGGGTCATCTGTCAGCTGAAGCGGGGAAGATACGGGTCAAACCTTGAAAAGCAGATCTTTACAGAGAAGGTTCACAGGGAGATGTGGACTCCCCAGACAATTAAGCCATTACCATCGGATGGTCCGTATAACAGCCACTTCTCCGCCTACGGCCTGGGTTGGTACCTGACTGACATAAACGGTTTCCTGCAGGTTTATCACACCGGTACACATACCGGCATTGTAACCAGGGTAACCATGCTCCCCGAGCTGAATCTCGGGATCATTGTCCTGACCAACCAGCAGGTGAATGAAGCACACGAAGCCATCACATACTCCATCATGGACGGTTATCTCGGCATCAGGGGTGTTGACCGCGTGGAGGCGCTGAAGAAGAGTCTCCTCAGAGACCGCGAAGAAGCTGCCAGGATCACGGAAGAGGTGTGGGCAAAGGTTGAGGCGTTGGGTTCAATGGCAGGCAGACAGGTTGACAACTCCCTTTTCGCCGGCAGATACACCGACCCGTGGTTCGGTGACATCATCATCTCAGAGGTCAACGGCAAACTGAGGTTCAATGCGGTCAAGTCGCCCAGACTGAGGGGCGATATGTTTCATTACACCGGTAATACATTTATTGTCAGGTGGGATGACAGGACCTTTGATGCCGATGCCTTCGCGATATTCTCACTTGACAGGGAGGGCAGGCCGGAGAGCATCAGGATGGAGGCGATCTCCCCACTCACCGACTTCAGTTATGACTTTCACGATCTGAATCTGAGAAAAAAACAATGAAAATTGCACGCCACACTTCTCATAAAAGCAGGCGTTAGTGAATCATCCTGAAAAGGCAAAAGTTGAATGAATTTTTGTGAAACAATTTGAAAGTAATGACAATGAAGAAAGTGCTGCTGTTTATCGCTATCATTCTAGGTGTCACCGCTCCCGGCCTGGACGGCCAGTCGTTTTTCACCCCGGACGACCGTATCGTGAACGGATTTACCCGCAAAATGTCAGGGACCGACTTTGAGTATCATTCCTGTATCCCGGGGCTTCGCGAGAGCATTCTCGTCAGGGCCACAGGTGGTAAAGATATGATGGAGTGGGAAACAGCTGCCACTCCGAACTATACAGGTAAAAAGTATGCAGCCTATGTCTGGATAGCTGCCCTGGGGTCAGGGCCCGGAACTGCCAGGATGGATCTCTCCGTGAACGGAGAGCATTCTCTCTCCTTCTTCACTGACGGTCGCAGGTCCTGGGATATTGAAGGCAGCGGGGGAGTTATGCTGAGTTTCAGGGCTGTGATGACAGACCAGCACGGAGATCATCACGGTTACATGATACTGCGTATCCCTGCAGGCTCCACACCTGAGGGAGAACCCCTGAGGCTCAAAGTGACAGGCAGCGCCTCAAATCTAAGCTCATGGTATATGACATACCGCAAGCCTGTGGAGACAGGTGTTACACTCAATGCCTTCCCTGCCATGCTTAAAAACGAGGGCCATCCCGTGCAGCTTGTAGAGGCAGCCATATTTTACTTCGGTGACGGTGCGGAAGCAAAGATCTTTGCAGATGGGAAAATGATAGAAGAAACCACCCTCAAATTCGGCTACAACGCAGTCAACCTGGGACTTCCCGCAGTTAAAAAACCGAGATTGATCAGGCTGAAAATTGTTGCCGGCGATTTCTCAGCAGCCAGGTCGGTCACCCTTGAACCAGTAAGAAAATGGCATATCAGCTTCATACAACACGCTCATACCGACATAGGCTACACCAGGCCTCAGAACGAGATACTGGCCGAACATCTGAGGTACATCGACTATGCACTCGATTACTGTGATGCCACTGACAGCTATCCTGACAATGCCAGGTTCCGCTGGACCTGCGAGGCCAGCTGGCCCGTCGACGAATACCTGAGGTGCAGGCCGCAGGAGCAGAGAGAGAGGCTCATTAACCGTATCCGTGAAGGAAGGATCGAAGTGACCGGCATGTATTTCAATTTTGACGAGCTGCCTGATGAGCAGATACTTGCCGCCTCACTCCAGGCTGTGGGCAGGATAAAGGAGCATGGTATCCCTGTCACGGTGGCGATGCAGAATGACGTCAACGGGATAGGCTGGTGTCTCAACGACTATTATGACGGACTGGGGGTGAAATACCTGAACATGGGCACTCACGGCCACCGTGCCCTTATCTGTTTTGACAGGCCCACCCTCTTCTGGTGGGAGTCGCCCTCTGGAAAGCGCATGCTTGCATTCAGGGCAGAGCATTACATGACCGGCAACACGGTGATGGAGGTACAGTCGGGCGACATCGACAAGTTCAAGAACAACCTGCTGAACTATCTTATCAGTCTCGAAGCTAAGGGCTATCCCTATGACAGGATGGCGATACAGCACTCCGGCTATCTCACCGACAACTCACCGCCGTCAACCTCCATGAGTGAGATGATCCTGCAATGGAATGATATTTTTGAATGGCCGAAGCTTACCACCTCAACCGCTGAGTCATTTTTCACGCAGATGGAAGCCGCTCATAGTGACCGGTTCCCTGTCATCCGGGGAGCATGGCCTGACTGGTGGACTGATGGGTTCGGAGCCTCTGCACGGGAGGTGGCGGCAACACGCAATGCCGCGGTGCAGCTCATGGCAAATACCGGGGGGTTGTCCATGGCGGCCATGGCCGGTATGACCCTGCCGGAGGAGACAGCAGAAAAGAGTGCCCTGGCAGATGAAGCGTTGCTGTTTTACACCGAGCATACCACAGGTTACTCAGAGAGCGTCCGCGAGCCCTATAGCCAGCCAACCATGGAGCAGAGAGCCCTGAAGGAGTCGTATGCCTGGGAAGCCGTCCGCAGGACCGCATCTCTGGGAGAGTCAGCCATGGGATTGCTGCAGAGTATGTTCGAGAGAGAGAATGAGCCCTCCCTTGTGGTCTTCAACACTCTCAACTGGAAGAGGTCGGCGCTGGCAACGGTATACATTGATCATCAGATAGTTCCGCGCGGCATGAGAGCCGGCATCTATGACCGTGAGGGCAACCGCATGGCATCGCAGCCCTTGTCATCAAGGTCTGATGGTACCTACTGGGCAATATGGTGCAGTGATATTCCCCCATTCGGGTATAAGAAGTACCTCATCACGCCGGAGCCGGAAGGGATGGTGGCATCACTGCCTCAACATGAAGAAACAGTGCCATCACTGCCTCAGCATGAAGAGACTGTGTCGTCGCCGTCTCACTCTGATGAGCCAGTGCCGCCACTTCCTGTCCATGACAATATTCTGGAAAACAGATGGTACAGGATCGTGACAGACAATTCTTCGGGAATTATAAAATCAATCTTTGACAGGGAGCTTTCAAGAGAGCTCGTTGACGCCGGTGCGCCTTATGCCATGGGAGAGTTCGTTCTTGAACAGCTTGGCAACAGGTCACAGATGGAAAATAAAATACTTAACGACTTCAGAAGGTCTCCGCTGGATACAGTGTGGTTTGATTCGATGTCGGAAGGCGAGGTATGGAACAGCATCAGGTTCTACGGTGAATCTGAGACTGCCATCGGTCCAAGGGGTTACTCATTTGAAATACGACTTTTCAACAGCTGCAAACGGATAGATCTCTCATGTTCGATAACAAAAAAGAGCATTACCGATCCGGAAAGTTTTTATATAGCCTTCCCCTTTGCAGTTGAAGGTGGCAACCACTTCACGGAGGTAGCCGGAGGAGTCATCAGGACCGGCACCGATCAGATACCCGGATCGTCGAATGACTGGTACACGGTCCAGAATTTCACCGCGGTACGCAATGACCAGATGCAGGTCGTTATGGGTTCCGGCGAGATGCCCCTGATGCAGTTCGGAGCCATAAACACCGGAAGATACCAGGCCGGGGCCCTGCCGCAGACAACACACATCTATTCGTGGCCGATGAACAATTACTGGGTGACCAACTTCAACGCTGACCAGCGCGGCGGGCACTCATGGAGCTACTACCTCACCTCGTCGGATGACAACGGCAATAGTTTTGCGACCCGGTTCGGATGGGGCGCCAGGGTTCCGGTGCTGACCCGCATAATACCCGGCGCCGGTCTGGGTGATCAGCGATGGGAAGGCTCATATATTGAGGGGTGGCCTTTAAATGTCATCCTTGTTAACGCCAGGCCTGACACGGACGGAGAATCTGTTATCATCCAGCTGAGAGAGACAGGAGGAGAAGAGACAGTACTCTCCCTATCCAACGGAATCACAGGCCAGCCTCTGACGGTAAGGGAGGTAGATGTTACCGGCAATCACGTAAGTGCGCCATCATTAAAAATCGGTCCGCTTGAGAGCAAATTCTTTGAGATAATATTACCCTGACATAAGATTTTTCTACGGCAGCCTGAAGTATAATCGCAGATAATAAACTCGGAAAGAGCACTATGAAGACGCTTCTGTTCAATGCAACTTTTTTTACGGGGAGGGAGCTGATAAGCAACATGGCCCTGCTGACCGACGGCGGGAGAGTCACCGGTTTTACTGACCCTGCTTCAGCCGCCGAAGAGGTTGAACGAATTGACTGCAGAGGATACCTGGTGACCGCCGGGATGATTGATCTTCAGATAGCCGGCGGTGGAGGGTTTTTATTCTCCTCCAACCCCACCCCGGAAGCATTAGTGGCAATAACAAATTCCATCGTTGAGAGTGGCACCACGGGGTTCCTGGTTGCTATTCCAACCAATACGGAGGAGGTATATCGAAGGGCGTTCCGGACAGTCATTGAAAATCCACACTCTGCAGTCATGGGTCTGCACCTTGAAGGTCCGTATATAAGCCTGGCAAAGAGAGGAGCTCACGCCAGGGAGCTGATCCGGAAGCCGTCCGCTGAGGATGTCTCAGGGCTCCTTGCGGAAGCCGGCGGGACCATCAGGATGATGACCGTGGCACCGGAGGTCTGCTCTCCCGATATAATCAAATTGATGAACGATAATGGCATTGTCGTGGCTGCCGGACACAGCAATGCCACTTTCAGGGAGGCTGTCGGGGGATTCGCGTTGGGAATAGAGAGCACCACTCATCTGTTCAATGCCATGTCTCAGATACATCACCGTGATCCCGGTCTTCCCGGTGCCGTTTTCTGGTCGGAGAATGCCCGTGCCAGCATCATTGCCGACGGTATTCATGTCGATTATGCGATGGTTGCCATTGCCAAGAAGATAATGCAGGAGAGGCTCCTGCTGGTATCTGATGCCGTTGAGGAGAATGAAGACGGGGCATATCAGCATATCCGTCAGTCTGACCGCTATACACTTCCCGACGGCACCCTCTCCGGAGCACGGCTGACGATGCTCGATGCCGTCAGGAACTGCATCAATCATGCAGGCATAGAGAAATATGAGGCGCTGAGGATGGCATCACTTTATCCGGCTCAGCTCATCAGAGCGGATGACCGCGGTGCCATAGTCCCGGGTGCCAGGGCCGATCTGATACTGCTGGATGACAGAGTGGAGATAAAAGGTGTATTTTTGAACGGTAGAATGAAATATAAAAACTAAAGCGATGGCACTTCTTGGAATTGATCTCGGAGGAACGAAGGTTGCCTTTGCACTCTTTGACCGTGAGGGCAATATACATGACAGAGAGACCCTGGCTCTCGACAGCCGCAGGGGCAACGAGGTTGGACATCTGATAACCGTCACTGCAGCCCTGATGCTTTCCAGGGCAGGAAAGAACGGTGACGCTGCGGAGGCCATTGGCATTTCGGTGCCGGGAATCAGCCGGCGCGAGAGAGGCACGGTGTGGGCCCCAAACATCCCCGGCTGGGATGATTATCCCCTCATGAAGGAGATGCAGGGGGTGGCTGATGGAATACCTGTTCTGATTGAGAGTGACAGATCATGCTATATCTCCGGGGAGATATGGAAAGGCAGTGCCCAGGGGTGTCATGATGCCGTATACCTCGGCGTAGGCACAGGCATCGGCGCCGGCATAATCATAAACGGAGAGATACTGCACGGAGCTCATGACATCGCAGGAGCCATAGGGTGGATGGCACTCTCACGTCCGTTTGAAAGCAGGTATACGGTCTGTGGCAATTTCGAATACTATGCCTCGGGTGAGGGCATCGCCCGGCAGGCTGCAGAGTACCTTCAGAAGCACAGTGAATACGAGGGAGCCATGCGCAAGCCTGAACAGGTGAAGATAGTAACCCAGGATGTCTTCAATGCATGGAAAAAGGGTGACGCACCGGCATCGCGTATTATTGATCTGGCAGTGGAGTACTGGGGAATGGCCGCCGCCAACCTGGTAAGCATCTTCAATCCCGAAAAGATAATCTTCGGCGGTGGCGTCTTCGGTCCGGCATCAGAGCTGATGCCTGCTATCAGGCAGGAGGCTGAGAAGTGGGCCCAACCCATAAGCATCAAGCAGGCGACATTTGAACTGTCTGCCCTGGCAGGTGACGCAGGCATCTACGGGGCAGCCTGGCTGGCCATGAAACATCTTGACAGACAAAAAGAAAACGGATGAGCGGCACATTTAACAGAAGAGTTGTATTCTGGTCGGCATGCCTCGGTATGCTACTGTTCGGAATAGGATTAATCATTCTCGGGGCAGTGTTGCCGGACCTGAGGATAAGGCACTCCCTCGATGCTGTCGAAGCCGGTACTCTCTTCTCAGTTCTTCCCGTCGGAATCATCATCGGGTCCCTCCTTTTCGGACCGGTATGTGACCGCTATGGTTACGGGACGCTGCTTGCCACTTCAGCATTACTTATGTTTATCGGGTTTGAAGGCCTCGCCTTCACCCACTCAAAATTGGTACTGTCTCTTTCCGTCTTCCTCTTCGGTATAGGCGGCGGGGCCCTCAACGGAGCAACCAACGCCGTTGTTTCCGACATAAGCGAGACCGGGAAAGGGGCCAACCTGAGCCTCCTGGGCGTCTTCTTCGGAATAGGGGCACTGGGAATGCCTTTGCTGCTCAGCCTCTTAAGGCAGTCGTTCGACTTTCAGGCTATCGTTGCCGCAACAGGATTGCTGGCGGTGGCATCTTCCGTTCTCTTTATGATAGTTAAATTTCCACCGGCGAAGCAGGCCCAGGGCATCTCAGTGAAACAGGTTGGCACACTGGTAAAGGATTTGACTCTCATCCTGATAGCCGTCTTTCTGTTTTTCCAGAGCGCCTTTGAGGGTCTGATAAACAACTGGACCACCACATATCTGATTGAGCGTGTCGGGGCGCCGCAGAGTGCAGCCCTGATAGGACTCTCCCTGTATGTGGCCGGCATGACGGTCATGAGGCTTCTCATAGGCAGCCTCTTCAGGAAGATGGCAGAGAAGAGGCTGCTCAGCATCTCTTTTGTCATTATCCTGGCTGCGCTGCTGCTGTTCAGGCTCAGCAATTCATTGGTGCCGGCGGCTGCGGGACTCTTCCTGCTGGGCGCAGGGCTTGCTGCAGGCTTCCCCACCATGCTGGGTCTTGTCGGCAACAGGTATCCTCACCTGTCAGGCACTGCCTTCAGTTTCGTACTGGTGATAGCCCTGCTTGGAAACATGGCAGTAAACTACGCGATGGGACTCGTTGCCGAGAACTACGGAATCAGGCATCTCACAACCTTCACCTTTGCAGAACTGCTCATAATGGTGGTGCTTGCAGCTGCACTGTTCATAAGAATAACCAAAAACAGATAATCACTTACACAAACGGAAACTATGCTGGCACAGGAATGGCTGAAGAATGCAAGGGACGTAATGTCCCGAATTGAAGATACACAGAGGGATAACATACGGAGGGCGGCCGAAGTTATGGCTGACACCATTGAGTGTGGGCGGTGGGTTCACACCTTTGGCTGCGGTCATGCCACACTCCCCATTGAAGAGATGTATCCCCGGATTGGAGGGTTTGTGGGTTTTCATCCCATGATTGAGATACCCCTGAGCTTCTTTACACATATAACCGGGGAGATGGGAGTACACCAGTTTGTATTCCTGGAGAGGGTTGAGGGTTACGGTGTTGAGATCATGAAGGGCTATACTTTTGATGAGCGTGACACAATGTGGCTCTTCTCTCATTCGGGCATCAACAATGTGAACATTGACGTTGCCCTGGAGTCTAAGAAGAGGGGAATGAAGGTGGTAGTCTTCGGTTCTGCGGCTGAAGCGGCCGGCAAGAAGACCAGGCACAGTTCAGGCAAGACCATCTTCGACCTGGCCGACATTGTGGTAGACACCTGCGCTCCGCTGGAGGATGCATCAGTGAAGCTGAAGAACCATGTCGACAAGATTGGTCCTGTCTCCACGATGGCCTTCGTCACCTGTGTCTGGATGACGATAACAACTGTGGCAGAGATACTGGCTGACAGAGGTGTCAGGTTATATATCCATCCCAGTCATAATGTTCCCGGAGACACCACGGCCAGGGAGAGGCTTGACGAGGCACTGGGTGAGTATAAGCGCAGGATTGCAGGGGTATAGTTAACTACTTCAGGCCATGGACTCACTGGAGAGAACGATTTGTTTCATTGAAGGCGGCAGGCCGGATCGCATTCCGTTTCACCCTATTCTTATGCGTTTTGCCGCAAAACATGCAGGGGTAAGATACAGGGACTTCTGTCTCAGCCACACTCACAAATGCATGGCGAACATCAAATGTGCTGCCGATTTTCAGTCGGACTGGGTCAACACCATGTCCGATGCCTATGCGGAGGCAGAGGCGTTCGGCACGAAGCTTTCTTATCCCGTGGATGACCTGCCCATGGTTCAGAAATATGCAGTTGAGGAGATCAGTGATATCAGCAGGATGACTGTTCTGAAACCGGGTGAGTTTGGCCGCCTTATGGAGCGTTGTGCCGAGATCAGGGAGTACAGGGCCCTCACAGCGGGTAAGATGTTTATCTGCGGATGGGTTGAGGGTCCGCTGGCAGAATACTGTGACATCCGGGATATTAACCTCGCAATGACCGATCTTTATGAATATCCGGCAGAGGTTCACAGAGCCCTGGATATCATCACTGAGAGTGCGATGGCTTTCATCACGGCGCAGGTCAGCGAGGGTGCTCACTGTATCGGTATCGGTGATTCTGTCTGTTCACTTATCTCCCCGGAGCTTTACGATGAGTTCTGCCTGGACCGTGAGAAAGCCCTGGTGGAGCACATTCACAGACTGGGAGCACTTGCCAAGATACACATATGCGGTAACATCTCTGCCATCCTTCCCGCAGTGATCAGCACGGGCACTGACATTATTGATATAGATCACCGCACGGGGTCGGTGACGAAGGCAGTTGAATTGCTGGGCGAGAGGCAGGTATTCTCGGGCAAGAGTGACCCGGTGTCAGTGTTGCAGGACGGAGATGAGCAGAGAATACGCGAGAGCGCAGTTGAGTTTTTCAGGGAGGCGGAAGGACGTGCCATCCTCTCTGCCGGCTGCGAGGTGACACCGGAAACAACGGTTAAAAACCTGAACTGTTTCGGCAGAGTGTCATCGGAACTGTTGAAAATATGAGCTAAGAAGAAAGAGGCTGTCATCATGGGAAAAAATATTGCACTGGTCCTTTCAAGTGGCGGAGCAAGAGGTTTCGCTCATATAGGTGCCATAAAGGTACTTTTACAGCATGGCTACAATATAACCTCCGTGGCCGGAACCTCAATGGGGGCATTGGTAGGGGCCATCTATGCCGCGGGGCAGCTCGAAGAGTTTGAGGAGTGGGTCAGGACTCTCGATGTGATGGAGGTGCTTAAGCTTACCGACATCAGCCTGAGCAGCAAGGGCTTTGTCAAGGGCAAGAAGATCATGGAGAGGCTGAAGGAGATAGTGCCTGAGAGGTCAATTGAGGAGTTGAATATCCCCTACTGTGCCGTTGCAACCAATTTCATCAAAGGCAAGGAGAAGGTATTTGCCGAAGGCAGTCTCTATAATGCCATCCGTGCTTCGATATCGATCCCCACGGTTTTCCAGCCCTGGCAGATAGGTGAGGATTACTATGTTGACGGCGGTCTTGTTAATCCTATCCCCATCAACAGGGTAAAACGCGAAAAAGGTGATCTTCTGGCTGTAGTAAATGTCAATGCTGACATACCCTATGAAGGGGTGCCGGAGGGTGATGAAAAGAAGAAAGAGGAAGAGAAAAACAACAAATTCATCAAAAAGGTCAGAAAGATACAGTCGAAGAGCGAGAAGCATATTCCGGAACACAAGAAGGATGACATCGGCCTCTTCAATCTCAACAACCGAAGCATCGGAATAATGCTCAGGCAGATAGCGTCACTCACCCTGAATAACTATGAAACTGACATAATGATCGAGATCTCAAGCCACTCTTTCAGTACCTACGATTTTTACAAAGCCGGCGAGATCATCGGCGAGGGTGAGAGGGCTGCCGCCCGGGCCCTGGACGGGAACGTCGTGAAACATTGGTGATCAACGGTTTATTTGACTCTGAAAAGTTGTAGATTTTACGAAAATTGTTTATCTTTATGAGTTGACCTAAATTAAACCGCAATGAAGAAAATCACACTGATCATCTGCCTTGGCATGATGGTAGCGGCGCCGTCCCTCAAGTCGCAGAAGCCTATTAAAGTGCTGGAAGACAGCATTCAGATTGGCAACTGGTTATATCCTGGTTTTAATGTGACCATTCCCGAAGCCGATTTTGACAATACACTGAAGAACTGGATCAAATTGCAGGAGACAGGCACAAAATCAAAAGTGCAGACCGAGAATGGAGAGCTGACCATTTTCGGAGCGATTGTGAAGGAGATATCCCCAACTTCAGTCAACATCTACAGCCGCATTGTCAATGAAGACACGGTGACCAGGCTGCTGGCATGCATAGAGACCAAAAAAGACGAGTTTGTTGAGCCTGCCTCCGGTGATATACAACTGACTGCCGCCCGTGACTTCCTCAAGGAATTTGCCAAGTCGCAATATATTGAGGTTATCAAGGGCCAGCTTGATGCAGAAGAGAAGATCCTTCGTGACCTTAACAGGGAGTTGAGTAGCCTGCAGAGCAGCAAGGCCCGTTCACAGAAGACGGCAAAGAACAAGAGAGGCACTGTCAATAATGAACAGGAGAAGCTTCAGGTCAGGCACAATGAGCTGAGCATGCTGTCAACCGAGATCATCGGCAAGAATAATGAGATGATGAGCATGCCCATGGGTGCAGGTCGCGAAGCCATGTCAACACAGATCAAGGAGCTTGAAAAAAGGCGCAGGAAGCTGCAGAATGAGATATCCAAATCAGAGAACAAGATCAACAAGGCAAGATCCGCGATCAACCAGGCTGACAGATCGATACCCAGGAATGAGAATGAGCAGGATGTACTGAAGGCGAAGATAGATGCACAGCAGGCTGTGGTGCAGTCGTTCATTGAGAAGCTGAACACCGTCAAACTCTATTAAGAACATATTTCGTATAACAATACAATCACATTTAATATAACAAAGCCAAATGGAAAACCAGGAACAGAAAGAGAGCTATCAGAAGAAAATTGAATCTCAGCTCGATGAATGGAGGGCTGATATTGACCGTCTGAGAGCAAGGGCCAGGAGTGCCACTGCCGAGACCAGACTGAAATACCAGGAGAGCATTGACAAGCTGGAGATGAAGATGGATGAGGGGAAGTCGAAGCTTAAGGATATCAAGGAATCAAGCGGTGATGCATGGGAGTCAATCAAGGAAGGTGCTGACTCGATCTGGGACACTATGAAGGCAACATTCTCAGAAGTGAGGGATAAGTTGCGTGACGACGACGAGGAGGAAGAGGAGAAGAAGGCCTAATATCCGGTGACAAGCCATCGGTTAAAGATAAATCAGATCTGCCCGGCAGGAGATAATATCAATTGTACGGGCAGATTTGGATAATCCATTCTACTGTGAACAGTTTAAACAGATGACAATGAAGAAAACATTAAGGATTGTCCTTGTTGTACTCATACTTGCTGCTGCCCTGTTTTTCTGGTGGCGTCATTATTTCGTATTCGGTGAGGGCGTAAAAGCCGGCGACCTGAATTACCTGGTAAGGAAGGGATACATCTTCAAGACCTGGGAGGGCAAGCTGATCCAGACAGGATTCAAGACGCCGACTCCGGGAGCAATTCAGAGCAACGAATTTGAGTTCAGTATGGTTAATGACAGTCTGGCCCATGTTCTGGAAAGGGCAAGCGGCAAGTTTGTTGAGCTCCGGTACAAGGAGTATATCAGGCCCCTGCCCTGGAGGGGTATGAGCAGGTATGTCGTCATCGAGATACTTGACATCAGCGATCAGGACAGGGATGAAGATACTCCAACGCTTATTCCCTACCAGACAATCTGACTACTGTTATAATAAACAAACAATTATGAAATACAGAATTACAGTGCTCATTCTGTCAGTTTTTCTTTTGGCAGCATGTTCGCAGATAACACAGATGATGCAGACAGTGTCAGCCGTTAAGGGGTTGACGGAGGGTGACATAATTGAGGGTCTGAAGGAGGCGCTAACGGTAGGCGCAAAAAATGCCGCTGAAGGCCTAGCCTCTGAAAACGGGTATTACGGTGATCAGCAGGTAAGGATACCCCTTCCCGAAGAGGCGAAGGTAATAGTGGAGAACATAGGCAGGATACCTGGCGGGGATCAGCTTATTGAGAATGTCATTCTTAGCATCAACAGGGCAGCAGAGGATGCTGCCCGTGAGGTGACTCCCGTCTTTGTGGGGGCAGTAACACGGATGACCATTGCCGATGGGTACAACATACTGCACGGGGCCGATAACGCCGCCACGGAGTATCTCAGAAGCAGCACCTGGAATGAGCTTTATTCCCTTTACAGGCCGAAGATTTCAGCCTCGACGGAGAGGGAGATTGTGGCAGGCATCTCCGCACAGCAATCATGGCTCTCACTCACCGAAAAATGGAACAAGGTGGCCAACAGTGTTGCAGGCCGACTTGCGGGATTCAATCCTGTCACAACCGACCTGGATGATTTCCTGACCAGGAAGGCGCTGGAAGGTGCCTTTCTGAAGATCGCCAATGAGGAGATGAAGATCAGGAAAGAGGTTTCGGCGAGGGTCACACCACTGCTTCAGAGAGTATTCGGAACCCTTGACGGGCAGTAAGATTTCAGTCAGGGGAAGATAAAAAGGGATGCACCCGCCTTTCATGAAACTTTTGTATAATTGAAAAAAATAGAAAAATGACCAGGAAAATAATTTTATTGACAGCCGCCATGCTGCTGACAGGAATGAATTTCACGGCAACAGCACAGGAGGAGGAGATACCTGACGGCTGGCACAACGGAGGTGTCCTAAGCCTGAACATGTCGCAGAACTCATTTACAAACTGGGCTTCGGGCGGCCAGAACTCAGTTGCTCTCAACGGGCTTATAAGCCTGACGGCCAACTACAAGAAGGACAAATCGGCCTGGGACAATGCCCTGACCATAGGTTACGGCAAGATGATCCAGAAGGGCAATGACCTGGGATGGGTCAAGACTGATGACAGGATCGATCTGCAGTCGAAATA
>CALMRD010000286.1 GCA_937871625.1 uncultured Bacteroidales bacterium
ATGGTCTCCGGATTAACGTTGCCGCATGTCGGGCATTCACCTGCCGCTCTGTTGATCTGTGCTTCAAGGGTTTTGAAGTGGACTATTGATTCCAGGGGGTTGCCGCAGAAGACCAGGTGGCCCTCCATGTCAAGCACGAGCACTCTGTCAAATCCCTTGAACATCTCTGATGAAGGCTGGTGTATGACAGTGACCACCAGTTTACCCCGAAGGGTAAGATCATGTAGCAGGTCTGTCACATTGCCCGAGTCCGATGAGGAGAGCCCTGATGTGGGCTCATCGAGGAAGAGCACGGATGGTTCCCGGATAAGCTCGAGGGCTATGTTCAGCCTCTTTCTCTGCCCCCCGCTGATGACTTTGTCGAGGGGTGATCCCACTCTCAGGTTTCTCTTTTCAAAGAGCCCGAGCGTCTGCAGGGTCCTGTTCACAATACCGGTGAGCTCTTCATTGCTCCGGCCTGCAAAACAGAGGGCGGCAGCATACCACAGGTTCTGAAAAACGGTGAGATCCTCAACCAGGAGGTCATCCTGCGGCACGTAGCCGATAACACCGTCGAGCCTCTCTTCCCCGGGGGTGACAGGTATCCCGTTTATTCTTACCTCACCCGATTCAGGCTTCATCAGGCCGGTGAGCAGATTGAGAAGGGTGGTCTTGCCCGAGCCGCTGGCACCCATGATTGCCACGAGGTTACCCTCCCTGGCGGAGAAGCTCAGGTCAGTGATGGCCGGGGTACCGTCAGAAAAACGGTGGTTCAGATGATCGGCAACAAGGGTAATCCGGTGTATGTCCTTGTCTTCCATGAACCGTGATGTGATGTCACTGTAGTACAGCATCGTCGCGGGCGCCGCATGAACAGAGCTTCCGGGAGCAAAGGTGTAGACCTTCCCGCTTACCATCGGCAGTCCGTTGAGGAGGATGGTGCCGGAACAGAAGCAGCGGAGGAAATAGAGATTTACGCTGGCTATCTTCAGGAAAACGACAAACGGCTCTTTGACTTCTGTCCCGGTGGCATGGCCTGTACTTACGACAAGCATTGACGGGTCACTGAAGGCCTCCGGCTGCTCTTCCCTTACAAACTGGCTGATAGCGGTGAACTCCTGTTGTGATATTTTGAATACCTCGGCGATGGTGTTGATGATGTTCATGCGCTGAGGAGTATACTGCCTGTCAGTGCTGATAAGTTCAAAGCAGCGCATGAGAACGATGACCCTCTGCCCCTGCGTCAGGGTCTTGTTGATCTTGGTACAGTTGTGGAAGATCCTGATCGAATCCCTGACAGAGGCGGTGCCGGGTACGGTTCTGCCCTCCATGGCGGCCATGGGACCTGCGTTCTCCAGGAAGAGAGTCATGAACTCATCTGCACTCTGGTGCGTAAGCTGTTTCTGCAGGAAGGCCGAGACGTAATCCCTTTCGCTCTGCAGCATGCCTGCGTCCTGCTTTACTATCAGGGCGAATAACTCCATCATTGCCCGCAGGATCTCTTCACTCATGTGTCAGCGAATATACCGGATCAGGTTATGCCACCAAGATAACAAAATTACTTCGGAAAAACCTCCCTGTCGAGAGATGATTAACAGATTAATCATGCTTTCTCTTTCGGGATAGTAATGAATTGGATGACTTTCATCTATAAACCCGGAATCAGCCTTATTCTTCCTTTGTCTGTGTCAAAATCGCTTGTTTTTATGTAAGTTTATGGTCGACATTACCCTGTCTATGAAAAGCCTTATATCAGGGGGACAATATCCTCCCTCGCCGGATGTGAATATGGAGGCAGATCGCTTCCGGTCGTATATGTTCTGCTGGCTGATGGCAGTCATAATACTCACCCTTTCATTCACAGAGAGCTATGCCGACGGCAGGACAAACATCCACAGCTTTGACTTTTACTCACAGGAAGAGGGGTTGCCCAACAATCAGATCCAGTGTATCAACCAGGACAGCCGGGGATGGATCTGGCTGGGAACCAGCCAGGGGTTAAGCCGGTTCGACGGTTACCGTTTCGTCAACTACATCAATGACCCGGAGGATACAACAAGTCTCAGCGGAAGACTGATACGGGTTATCTTTGAGACCAGTGACGGTCGTCTTTTCATCGGGACGGAAAACGGGGGACTGAACCTCTACGACAGGGAGAAGGAGCGTTTCCTCCATCCTTACAGGCAGCACAGTCTGTTCAGCACTCCGGGTATGTCGGTCAATGCTATCGTGGAAGATTCTCACGGCAACCTCTGGTTCGGCACTGACCAGAAGCTCATAAAGATGGGGCCGGAAGGCATCCCTGAGGAGGTGATACCATCCGCAGAAGGCCAGGCAGGAGCGTCAACGGATCTTTTTATAAGGTGCATCCAGGAGGACAGGGAGGGAAACCTGTGGGTGGGAGCAACGCAGGGACTCTTTGTTTACAGTCCCTCTGAAAATAGTTTCCGGGAGTTTGTCCTGCCGCTCACCAACACACTTTCAAAGGAGGTTTTCGAGATGGTGATGGATGAGGAGGGCATGCTCTGGACAGGCACCTACACCGGCGGGTTATTTATTATTGATCCCACGGCAGGGAGTGCCGAACACGTCACCCTTGAGCCTGTTTTTGACCGGACAGAGACTATCAGGGCCATATCCGTCAGAGCTCCCGGTGAGTACTGGATCGGCACCCGCGGAGGCCTGTATGTCTATTCGAAGAGCAGGGGGGTGACAGGCTTTTTCAGGCATGATGACCGTGACAGCCGGAGCCTGGCCAACAATTCTGTGCTTGACATTTTCCATGACTCCCGGGGTGAGACCTGGATCGGCACCCGCGGAGGCCTCAACCTGCTCGCCAGGAGCAAGCAGGTGTTCAGGAGTTTCAGCGCTCTTCCGAATGATAACCGTTATCTCAACAGCAGTATCATCTATGCATTCTGGATCGATGACAGGGAGAGGATCTGGATCGGTACGGAAGACGGTGGCATCAACATCTATAACCCGTCAAGCGGCACCTTTGAATACCTGACATCGGACATCCGGGATCCCAATTCGCTCTCACAGAACTGTATAAAGGCACTACTTGATGACGGCAGGGGAAACCTGTGGATTGGCACATTCTGGGGAGGCATTGATGTGCTGAACCTGAGAACAGGAAGAATAAAAAACTACAGGCATGTGCCCGGAGATCCCTCATCCCTTTCTGACAACAGGGTCTGGGCCCTGTGTCGTGACGATGGCGGCGGCATCTGGGTAGGCAGCAGTGCCGGGCTGGACCGCTACAATCCTTCCACAGACTCCTTTGAACGCTATCCCGAGATAGCATCCAGCAGTCAGGTCAACTGGATAAGCATGGACAGTGATAAGCAGTTATGGCTGGGAACTCCCGACGAGGTGATAATATATGACCCGGTAAATGATAATATCATCAGGCACAGCGAACACTCCAGGTCGTTCCTTGAGGACTCCGGTCACGGTTTCTGGATTGCCACCCTCGACCGGGGCATAGCCCAGTACAACAAGGAGGAGGGAGCTGTAAGGTACCTCAGTGAGAATGACGGACTGGCCAACAATCAGTCGTTATGCATACTGGAAGATGAGAACGGAAATCTGTGGATCAGCACTACCAGAGGGCTGTCAAGATATAATCGTGTGACCGGCCAGTTTCGCAATTTCACCAGGAGGGAAGGGCTGATGAATGACCAGTTCAGCTACGGAGCTGCTTACCGGTCTGACAGCGGAGAGCTGCTTTTCGGCGGTCTGTCGGGCTTCAATATGTTCAATCCGTCTGAAATTATCGACGAGGATATCCCCGTTCCCCTTCTCTTCACCGAGCTGAGGGTCTTCAACAGACCGGTGGAGGTCAGCGAGGGCAGGGACGCCATTCTCACAAAGAGTATTTCCGAAACGACACACATCGTGCTGCGCTATGACCAGAATGTAATCACCCTTCAGTTCGCGGCTCTCGACTTTGCTCACAGCGGCAGCACTCTCTACTCGTACACTCTTGAGGGATTTGACAGGGAGTGGAGTGAGCCCAGCCTCACCCGCAGTGTAACCTACACCAACCTTAACCCCGATGATTATATATTCCGTGTAAGACGCATTCTGCCGGGTAACCCTCCGGGAGACGATGAACTGACACTGAACCTAACCGTGTTGCCTGAGTTCTGGATGACATGGTGGTTTCGGACAGTTGTCTTCGGGCTGATTGCGGTGCTGATCTACATGCTGGTCAGGTTTATCATCAACCGGGAGAAGATAAAGAATGAGCTTGTGTCCGAGAGGAGCAGGGCCAGGAACATGCACGAGCTCGATATGCTGAAGATCAGACTGTTTACAAATATTTCGCATGAGATACGCACCCCCCTGACCCTTATTCTCAGTCCCCTGGAGAAGCTTATTTCAGGCACTGTTCCTGAGGGGGAGGTACATTCCCACCTCGACGTGGTTTACCGCAACACCAAGCACCTTGACCGGCTCATCAACCAGCTGCTTGACTTCCGCAAGCTTGAGGCCGGTAACCTGAAGCTCGAGGTGACCAGTCATGACATGGTAACACTGGTTTCAGATGTGGTCCGCTCGTTTGAGGAGTATGCCAGGGAGAAACAGATAGCTCTCAGGTTCAATACGCTGAAGAAGAAGCTCATTGCGGTCTTTGACCCGGACAAGGTGGAGACGATACTCAACAACCTGCTTTCCAATGCCATGAAATACACGGGTCAGGGCGGCACGGTGACTGTGCATCTCTCACTGGTCTTTGGTACTGAGGACGGTGAGCTGCTGAGCAATGAACCCGACAGGCAATTCATGGAGATATCGGTCAAAGACAGCGGCAGGGGTATTGAGGAGAGTAACATTGATAAAATATTCAACAGGTTCTACCGTGCTGACGGGCAGCATGAAAGCACAGGTACCGGCATTGGTCTCTCGCTGGTCAGGGAGCTTGTGAAGCTGCACGGTGGAGATGTCTTTGTCATCAGCAAGCCGGGAAAGGGTTCCAAATTCACCGTCAGGTTGCCCTATGAGACCACTCTCCCCGGTGAGCCGCCAAACGAGGGTGAGGTCGCTGAATGCGATGATGAAGCTCCGGCTGTACAGGCCAGGGCGGTCGATGAGATGACGGAGAAGTCAGAAGCCAGGATCATGCTCATCGTGGAGGATAACCCCGATGTAAGATACTTCATCAGGAGCCATTTTGAATCTTCCTTCAGGGTCGTGGAGACAAAGAACGGACAGGAGGGATGGGAACAGGCCCTGCAGGTCATTCCCGATGTAATAATAAGTGACATCCTTATGCCTGATGTCGACGGATATGAGTTCTGCCGGCGTATCAAGAGAGATGAGCGTACCTCTCACATTCCGCTGCTGCTGCTGACGGCTCTTCACTCCAGGGAGCACGAGATAGAGGGTCTGTCGCACGGTGCCGATGATTTTATTACCAAACCGTTTGACATCTCCGTGCTTCAGACGAAGGTGGAGAACATGCTTTCCCTGCGGAGGGCTCTCAGGGATAAATATACACGGGAGATGATCCTCAGGCCCTCCGGGGTTACAGTGACATCACCCGATGAGAAGTTCCTGGTGAAGGCCATGGAGGTTGTTGAAAAGAACATCTCCAACCCCGACTTTGACATTGAGAGTTTTGCCGCTGCCACGGGGGTGAGCAGGATGCAGCTCTACCGCAAGTTCGACGCACTCACCAACATGACTGTCAAGGAGTTTGTCCGCAGCATCAGGCTCAAGAGGGCATCACAGCTGCTGCTCGAAAAAAAGATGTCCGTCAGTGAGGTGGCATTTGCGACAGGGTTCAGGGATCTCTCGCACTTCAGGAAGTGTTTCAGCCGTGAGTTTGGCATGAGCGCCTCGGAGTATATCCGGCGCAAGAGCCAGGCGTGAGAAAAACAGACCCCCTTTTTGGGAAATATTGCCCGCTCCGGGAATTATGCCCTGCCTGTTTGGGAAGTTGACAGTATCCCCTTTCCCTGGTTTGTCATAACTTTCATATTGCAATTTCCAGCATAAAGTGAACCGTGTGACAGACCCGAGACTGAAAAAAATCAACTGGCTTATCATTTTCGTCTCCCTGAGTCTGATCATTGCGATTGTGATCTTCATGCTGATCATGTTTTAAGGACCGGCAATCAGCAATAGCATTTTAACCAATAAATAACAACCCTAATCAACTTGTCTATGACAAAATCAATCTTTGAAATCAGAAGATCCCTCTGCCGCCTCCAGGGCGGTATCAGGGCCTGCCTGGTCATTGCCATGCTCTTGATTTCGATGACGGCCTTTTCACAGAACATTACAGTGGGAGGTACGGTCACCGATGCCGGGACTGAAGAAGCAATGATCGGTGTGAATGTGGTCATCAAAGGGACTATCCGGGGTGTGGTCACTGATCTTAACGGTCAGTTTGCCATGACGGACTGTCCGCCGGATGCAGTACTTGTCTTCTCTTATGTCGGCTATGAGCCGCTTGAGATTCCGGTACAGGGAAGGACAAATCTTTCAGCAGCAATGAATGTATCAAGCAGCCTGCTTGATGAAATAGTTGTCATCGGGTACGGTACCGTTGCCAAGAAAGATATTACAGGATCGGTTGCCTCCGTAAAGGGAGAAGACCTGACAGCCATACCGGTCTCGACGGCAGCAGAAGCGCTTACCGGGAAAATGGCCGGTGTGCAGGTTCTCACCACTGAAGGCTCACCTGATGCTGAAGTAAGGATCCGTGTCCGGGGAGGAGGATCCATCACACAGGATAACACGCCGATGTTCATTGTTGACGGATTCCCGGTGACAAGCATCTCTGACATCCCGGCATCGGAAATACAGTCTATCGACGTTCTTAAAGATGCCTCATCCACGGCCATCTACGGAGCCAGGGGTGCCAACGGGGTTATCATCATAACCACCAAGAGCGGAGTGGCAGGCAAGGTGACAGTTAACTACAATGCCTATTACGGATTTAAAAAGGTTTCCAACCAGCTTACTTCTCTCGATGTTGAAGACTATGTCAAGTGGCAATACGAGTATGCTCTGCTTGCGGATAATCTTGATAACTATGAAAAGTTTTTTGGTCTGTACCAGGACATTGATCTTTATTATGGTCAGCCATCCATTAACTGGTTTGAACAGGTTTTCGGCCATATCGGGAAGACCTTCAACCATGACCTGAACATTACGGGCGGATCGGATAAATTCCGCTACTCGGTAGGATATGCAGGGATAAACAGTAATGAAATTATGCTTAATTCAAAATACCGGCGCGACAATGTTTCACTGAAACTTGATCACAGGCCAAACGATAAAATTGAGCTTTCATTTAACCTGCGTTACTCGGATACAAAAATTGGCGGTGCCGGTGGTACTGACCAGGGCAATGCCACTCCCAATGATGCAAGGGTAAAACAGACAATGGTCTTCGGCCCGACACCGTTTACCGCAATGGGTGAATATGATGATCAGGAGGTTTCATCTTCCATGGTCAACCCACTCGAGGCTGTCGCTGACAACGACCGGCAGCAGCAGAGAACGAGATATACGATGGGAGGCAGCTTTGCCTGGAATATAATTGAAAATCTTCAGGTTAAAACTGAGGTGGGCCTGCAAAGCTATGTCACAAATGATGACAGGTTTTATGGACTGACCACCTATTATGTTAAAAATACCCCATCAGTTGATTATCAGAATTTGCCTGCGCTTACATCGACAAAGGAGAATCGGTTACAATTACGGAATACCAATACTCTTACTTACGATTTAAAGAATTTGCTGGGGACGTCCGGTCATTCGGTAAAACTATTACTCGGTCATGAAGTAATCCAGTTGAAGTCAAATGAAGCAGAAGATGTGATCTGGGGCTTTCCCGACTTCTTTGCGTCAGAACAGGCATACAAGCTTACAAGCCAGGGCGGCACTTATCTCTATGCAAATACTTTCAACCCCGATAATAAACTTCTCTCCTTCTTCGGAAGGGTAAACTATGACTACAAGGGAAGATACCTGGTTTCCGCCACCTACAGGGCTGACGGCTCCAGCAAATTTGCCCGGGGTAACAGATGGGGTTATTTCCCCTCTGCCGCCATCGCCTGGAGAATATCGGAAGAAGAATTCATGAAAGGCATCTTCCCGGTTATAAATAACCTGAAGTTGCGTTTCAGCTACGGTTCGGCAGGAAACAACAATATCCCATCGAACCAGATAGCGCAGTTGTTCAATGCAAGTGCAACCTCCTACATCAACAATGTCATGAACTATTGGTCACCTTCGACAACGATGGCCAACCCCGACCTTAAGTGGGAGACGACCTATACGCGGAACCTCGGCCTCGACTTCGGTCTGTTCCGTGGAATGATCAATGGCGCTGTAGAGCTCTATTACAATACCACGAAGGACCTCCTGATCAATTTCCCGGTCTCCGGTACAGGATACAACACCCAGTACAGGAACATGGGAGAAACGGAGAACAGGGGACTCGAGGTATCACTGAACTGGATTGCCCTGAACAAGAAGGACTACGGTCTTAATTTCGGGTTCAATATCGGCTTTAACAGGAATGAAATCGTCTCCCTTGGGATAATGGATGATTTCGGCATGAACACCTCGTGGGCCTCCACTGAGATTGGAAACGATTACTGGGTGGCAGTCGGTGGCTCCGTCGGGAAGATGTACGGGTATCAGAATGCCGGCAGATATGAAGTATCAGACTTCACCGGTTATGACGCAGGCACTGATACCTGGACATTGAAAGAGGGCATCGATGATTCTTCTCCTGTTATAGGTACTGTCAGGCCGGGAAGCATGAAACTGGTAGATAACACCGGTGACAATCTTGTCAATGTAGATGACTGCGTAATCATAGGAGACGCAAATCCAAAGCATACGGGAGGGTTTACCGTTGATGGCCGTCTCTATGGATTCGATCTCGCCGCAGTGTTCAACTGGAGTGTCGGGAACGATATCTACAATGCCAACAAGATCGAGTATACTACAGGCAGGTATCAGTTCAGGAACATGATCGACATTATGGCCGAGGGCAAGAGATGGACCAATGTTGATGCGGAAGGTAACCTGGTCAACGATCCTGCAACACTGCAGTCGTTGAATGCAACTACCACCATGTGGTCACCATACATGACAAGACACGTCTTCAGCGACTGGGCTGTTGAGGATGGCTCATTCCTGAGGCTGAACACACTCTCATTGGGATATACGATTCCCAAGGCGGTCCTGAGCAAGGTATACCTTCAGAACGTCAGGCTCTATGTATCAGCTTACAATGTGTTTGTTCTGACCAACTACTCCGGGTTTGACCCCGAGGTATCCTCCAGGCGGAATACCGGACTCACTCCCGGTGTCGATTACTCCGCATATCCAAAGAGCAGGCAACTCTTGTTTGGAATAAATATGTCATTTTAAATGATTTAACAGTACGATCATGAAAAAAGCAATATATATTATCAGCCTGGTCCTTGCCTGTTTCTTCATCTCCTGCGAGGACTTTCTGGAGGCTCCGTCACAATCGACGCTGGACGAATCACTTATCTTCTCCAACCCTACACTCGCCTCAATGGCTGTTGACGGGATCAAGGAACCGCTAGGGCAAACCAACTCCTACAGGGGGAGATTTATTCCCTTCTACGGAGCGAACACAGATATTGAGTGGAACAACTCGTCTGATGGCACAGGTCCGACACAGGAGCTGGCCAGGTACGAGAACTCTGCCACCAATACCTATATGAATACTACCAACAATGCCTGGGCGATGATGTACCTGGGTATTGAGCGTGCCAACATCTGTATCAGGGGTCTGAGAACCTACGGTGATCCCGCCCCAGGCAATGAGATGGGTCAGCTGCTGGGAGAAGCATTGACTCTCAGGTCGATCTATTATGCAGATCTCCTTAAGGCATGGGGTGATGTTGTAGCCAGGTTCGAACCGGTTTCATCCACCACCATCTACCTGGCAAAGTCAAGCCGTGATGATGTCTACAAGCAGGTGATCGCCGATCTGGAAGAGGCGGCAACGCTGGTAGCCTGGCCGAATGAGACTGAAGCGACCACGTCGACTGAGAGAATAAACAGGGCGTTCGTCAAAGCCCTGCGGGCACGTCTCATCCTGAGAGCTGCAGGTTTTTCACAGTATCCTGACGGCATCAGAAGGAGCAATGACCCGGAACTGTCAGTGGCAGCCCTTTACCCGATAGCGCTGCAGGAATGCAAGGATGTTATAAACAGCCATACAGCACAGCTTGAGTCTACTTTCGAGAGAGTATTCAGGCTGATGTGCGAGGAGGACATCACTGCCGGCGGCGAATCACTCTGGGAGATACCCTTTGCAGCCGGCCGTGGAAGAGTGGCATTCACCTTCGCAGTGCAGCACAGATCTGTCGACCAGTATACAGGCCAGCCAAGAGGCGGCACCGTCGGGCCCCTGCCATTTTTCTTCTATGACTTTGACGTTAAGGATACCCGGCGCGATGTATCGTGTGTGCCCTATGAATATGGCAATGCTGTCAATGGCGTTGCTAACCAGGAATTGCGTTCAGTCGACAACTGGTGCTTTGGCAAGTGGCGCTATGAGTGGATGGACAGGTTCGTAACCTCAACCAATGATGACGGCCTCAACAAGATATATCTGCGTTACGCCGAGGTGCTGCTGATGGCTGCCGAGATAGAAAATGAACTGAATGGTCCCGGTGCGGCGGCTCCTTACCTTAAGCAATTGCGGCAGAGAGCTTTTGCACAGGCTGACTGGCCGGTAAAGGTTGATGCATATGTAAATGCCCTGGCGAGTAAAGAACAGATGTTTAATGCTATCGTTGATGAGTTTGCCTTTGAATTCTGCGGCGAGATGGAACGCAAATCGGCCCTTATCCGCTGGAACCTGTTACAGTCGAAAATGGAAGAGGCCCTGGTCAAAATGGATGATCTGCGTAACCTGTCCGGTGAATATTCGGACGTTCCGGCCAATCTGTACTACAGGTACGTGGCTGATGAAGACGGACTGAAGACCAAACTCGAAATCTACGGTCTCAACAGAGGCGAAACGGCTGATATGTCGGGTGAATATTCCGGCTTTGAAGAGTGGATCGCACCTGATGAGATATCCGATCCCAAACTTAACTCTCTATTTAAGTTTGACCCGGATCAATACCAGTTCTGGCCTATCTGGCAGGTGTTCATCGATGCCAGTAACGGGATGTTGACAAATGATTATGGTTACTGATAAATCTATGAAGTAATGAAAAAGACACTACGAAATATTGCATTCTTCATCGGGGCCTGCTCACTGATGATCTTCAGTGCGTGCGAGGAAAAGATCGACCCCATAATAGAAGAACTTGACTTTGACAGGGCTTTTACCCCTGTCGGCCTGACTGCCCAGATCAGTAACGTAACGATGGTTACTCTCACGTGGTCGGAGGAAAAAAATGTTGATCACTATCTCGTTGAAATCTACGAGGGAATTGCCTTTGCCCCGGCATCGCTGCTGGTTACCTCCGAGGTGGAAGCAGGAGTGACAACCTATGCCTATGACCTGCCTGCCGGTGACACTCAGTTTGCGGCCAGACTTAAGGCGGTCAGCTCTCTCGACGGGGTTGCGGAATCAAAATGGGCCACCACTGAGTTCAGGTCAGCCCCTGAAAACCTGTTCACCAGTTATTACAGCGAGATGACAGGCCTGGGCTCCTGTACAGTAAGATGGAAGCCCGGCGCCATTGCTACAGCCCTTGTTTTCGTTGATGGTGGCAGTGAGGTGTCCTATCCTCTTACTGCCGGTGAGATCGCTGCCGGTGAGAAAGAACTGACAGGTATAGCCAATGCTGATTATGAAATAAGGCTTGTCAACGGCACCTTCGTGCGGGGAAGGACATACCTCGTGATCGAGGGAGACGTGCTGCTTCCTGCCGGCGGCGACCTTGCAGCTGCAATCGCAGCCATGGCTCCGGGAGGCGTGCTGGTTCTGACAAATGGCTCAGACTACCCCCTTGTAGAAACTGACACTATCATGAGCAGCATTAAGATCAGGGGGCTGTTCCCGGAAGACCTGCCAGTCATCTATCTGATGACCGGTGGCGGAAACCACATGTTCGACGTTGATCCTGCCATGACATTCTCCGATTTTGTCATCTTTGAGAATGTTGACATAACCTGCCTTTATGACGGCGTCGGAGACACCAAACACCGGGGCGTGTTCGATGTCGAAGGCTCAGCCGTCAGCCTGGGCTCGCTGATATTCAATAATTGCATTGTCAGGAACTCCGGCCGGAGTGTGGTGCGCCTGCGCGGCAACGCTGCCGGACAGGTAATAAATAATGTTGAGTTCAACAACTGCGTCATGTACGATTTCGCCTGGGACAGCCATTACGGGATGCTCAATCCGAATAATTCAACCGCCTCAATGGTCAATATTAAGTTCATCAACTCAACTGTCTATAATATCCGTGGCGGGATCATCAATTACGGATCAGGAATCGGGTGCGAGAGTGTCATAATAGATAACTGTACTTTTGATCAGGTAGCAATGGATGCCTCATCGGCAAGGTGGTTTATTGACTTTGGATCCTCAGGAACATCTGCCGGGACGATGACAATAAGCGATTGCATCATGGGACAGTCTAGTGCCGTCGCCAACGGTGTCAGACCGGGAGCGATGACCATGACAGTGACGGGATCGTACGCTACAGCCGACTTTACCGATAACGACGGCATTTACAAGGCTTCACTGACGCCGTATACAGGTACTTCGACAGCCTTGTGGAGTGATCCTGTCAACGGTGACTTCACCTTCCTTGATAACCATTTTGAGGGGATGGGAACGGCCGGAGCACCACGCTGGTTGCCATAGTCGTTAACAGAGAACAGTGTTTGGTTAGTTTTAAGTTTTTCCACGGACCGGGAGGGGCTACTGCTCCCGGTCCCTGGAATATTCAGACCCGTTTACCGGACAGACCAATGAAAGTTAACTTTGCCACAGGCTCATTTCTGATTCTTATTTCACTCATCATCCTCATCTCATGCGGTCAGGTCGGTCAGGGAACCACTGAAACGTTCAGCAACCCCGTACTGCATGCCGACTACTCTGATCCGGATGTGGTCAGGGCAGGTGATGATTTCTACATGGTTGCCTCATCATTCAACTGTGTGCCGGGACTACCGGTGCTGCACTCCACCGACCTGGTGAACTGGCGGCTGATCGGGTATTCCCTTGAGAGGCTGCAGCCCGAAGAATATTATTCTGAGGTCAGGCACGGCGGCGGCGTATGGGCTCCCTGTATGAGGATCCATAACGGGGAGTTTTATATCTTCTACCCTGATCCCGATCACGGCATCTTCATGGTTAAGGCTGCCGATCCGGCAGGGCCATGGTCTGATCCTGTGACGGTCTTGGAGGGCAGGGGATTTATTGACCCCTCTCCCCTGTGGGATGATGACGGCACGGCTTACCTTGCCTATGCCTTTGCGGGCAGCAGGGCGGGAGTGAAGAGCGTTATTATGGTCACCCGCATGAACCCTGACGGCACCGGCGTCTTCGGTGATCCCGTGATGGTCTTTGATGGCCATGATGCCAACCCTACCGTTGAAGGCCCGAAGTTCTACAAAAGAAACGGATGGTACTACATTTTTGCCCCTGCCGGAGGGGTCACCCACGGCTGGCAGCTTGTTCTCCGTTCAATGAGTGTTTTTGGGCCCTATGAAGCCAGGACGGTAATGCATCAGGGTGAGAGCAATATCAACGGCCCTCACCAGGGTGCATGGGTGACAGACCGCAGCGGCAGCGAATGGTTCTTGCACTTCCAGGATAAGGGTGCCTACGGCAGGATTGTTCACCTGCAACCGGTTAAATGGACCGACGACTGGCCGGTAATCGGCGATGACCCCGATGGCGACGGTATCGGTGAGCCCGTATCAGGTTTCAGGATGCCCGACGGAAGCAGAAAACAAGCGCAGGGCAATCTGCATAGCAACGAAAGTCAGAGCGGCAACGAGATAGCCTTGCAGGGATTGGATGAAATTAAGAACAGCAATAAGGGCCCGCAGGCTGGCGATGAATTCAACGCTGACACAAGGGGACTTCAGTGGCAGTGGCCTGCCAACCCGTCAGTGACATGGGGCTATCCTTCCGGGGCATACGGATGCTACAGGCTGAACTGTATTCCCCGGCCTGACAGTATGGTCAACCTATGGAGTGTGCCCAGTCTCTTCCTGCAGAAACTGCCGGCAGAGGAGTTCACCGCCACAGCACGGGTGGAATGCACCTTGCGCAATGATGGAGAAGAGGCCGGCATGATTGTGATGGGCAGGGACTATCAATATATCTCCCTGAAGCGTACTGACGGCAGACTCTTGCTGAGAGTGGTCAGGTGTGCTGATGCTGACAGAGGTCAGCCGGAGGAGGTTCTCTTTTCTGAAGAGACAGACAGCGATGCAATCTTTTTTGGCGTGAAGGTCACCCCGGGGGCTGTCTGTATGTTCAGTTACAGTATAGACAATAAAACATTTACTGAGGTCGGTGAACCCTTCACAGCGCGTGAGGGAGTCTGGACAGGGGCAAAAATCGGTTTCTTTGCCCTTCGTGACGGTTTCACCAATGATTCGGGTTATGCCGACCTCGACTGGTTCAGGATACAAACGGGAGAATAAAGATGAAAGTGATAAGGTTTTCAACAATGATACTGCTGGTGCTCCTGCTCCAGGCATTCACAGCCGGGCAGCCGGCAGAAACGCGTAACCGGACTACCGGCAAAAAGATAACCAGGGTGTGGCTTATAGGAGACTCCACGGTGGCAGACTACTCCCTGGAGCAGGATTACCAGTCGAAGCGCTATCCCATCATGGGCTGGGGTCAGGTCTTCCAGTCATTCCTCTCCTCTGACTCCCTGGGACAGCTCAGGCATCTCATCAGGACCGACAGTGTAATTGTTGAGGACAGGGCCAGGGGAGGCCGCAGCACACGCTCCTTCTTCGAAGAGGGGCGGTGGGCGGATGTCTTCCGGTCTCTGCATCGTGGTGACCTGGTACTGATACAGTTCGGGCATAATGACGCTTCGGTCAACAAGGGCGAGCGGTATACCTCTCTCACCGGATACAAGGAGTTCCTGCGGTTGTACGTAAACCAGTCGCGCGAGAAGGGGGCCATACCCGTCCTTGTCACTCCCGTGGCAAGAAACTATCCCTGGAAGGATGGCAGGCTGGGGAACACCCACGGTGAATACCCCGGGGCCATGAAGCAGGTGGCTGCAGAGCTTGATGTCTTTCTGATAGACCTCACAACCCTGAGCATGGATTTCTTCAGCGAGAGGGGGCATGATTACGTGACATCGACCTACTTCATGAATTTCCCTCCCGGCATCTACCCGGGTTATCCTGACGGCAGCAGGGACAACACGCACTTCCAGCCTGCGGGAGCCACCGTTGTGGCCTCCCTGGTCTTCGGGGCCATGAAGGATCTTAAGGCCCCTGCCATATTGCCAGGTGCAGCTGTCTCTTCTGAGAGCCGGCAGGTGCATGGCGGACCGGCAGGAGAGATCTATCGTGACCTGGAGTTCGAAATGCCCCAGGTAATTGAGCCGCAGATACCCCTTAACAGCGTCAGCATAACCGATTTTGGCGCTGTGGGCGACGGCATCGTGCTTAACACCGGGGCATTCCGCAAAGCAATAGAGGCAGTCTCATCAAAAGGTGGAGGCACAGTTGTGATACCTCGGGGTATGTGGCTCACAGGGCCGATCATACTTAAAAGTAACATACGCCTTCATGCTGATGAAGGAGCCCTCATCCTGTTCAGTCCTGATAAAAGCCTATATCCCCTTATAGAGACCAGTTTCGAGGGATACAACACCGTCAGGTGCCTCTCTCCGATCTACGGCAGGGATCTCGAGAACATTGCCTTCACGGGTGGGGGAGTGTGGGATGGCAGCGGTGACGCATGGAGGCCTGTGAAGAGAGATAAGCTGCCGCCCCCGCAGTGGAAGGAGACGGTCAAGTCAGGAGGGGTTGTGAGTGAAGACGGCAACACATGGTACCCGTCAGAAGCGTATATGCAGGCCCAGGAGATGAGCGAGATGAACGTTCCCGTCTTCAGGGGACGTATAGAAGAATATGAGAGCATCAGGGATTTCCTGAGACCGGTAATGGTGAGTCTGGTCGGCTGCCGGAAGATCATGATCGACGGTCCCGTATTTCAGAACTCACCGGCATGGTGTCTCCACCCGCTGATGTGCGAGGATATGACTGTCAGGAACATCACCGTCAAAAACCCGTGGTATTCGCAGAACGGTGACGGCATCGACATAGAATCGTGCCGCAACGTGCTGCTCTATGACAGCAACTTCGATGTGGGCGATGATGCCATCTGCATCAAATCGGGCAAGAACAAGGATGGAAGGGAGAGAGGCATACCGACAGAGAACCTGGTCATCAGGAATTGCATAGTATATCATGGCCATGGTGGTGTCACGATAGGGAGTGAGATGTCAGGCGGCGTGAGGAATGTCTCGGCCGCCGGATGTACCTTCATGGGCACCGATGTGGGCATCCGCTTCAAGAGCAACCGCGGCAGGGGCGGGGTGGTAGAAAACATATGGTTCAGTGATATTCTTATGACAGATATACCGACACAGGCTGTCTCTTTCAATCTCTATTACGGTGGGCTGTCGGTCTCTGAACAGCTAGCCCGTGGTGACAGCACTGTGACCTCAGAGGGTGATATACCGCCCGTGACCGAGGAGACACCTCATTTCAGGAACATATCAATGAAAAACATCATCTGCCGTGGTGCACAGCAGGCTCTCTATCTCCAGGGCCTCCCTGAGCTCAACCTCGAGAATGTCACCATGGAGAATATTGATATGTCTGCTGAGAACGGCCTGACCTGCATAGACTCAAAGAATATCACGTTTAAAAACCTCAGGCTGGATGTGGAGAATAAACCTGCGCTGAGGTTTGTGAACAGCAGCGATGTCAATATTCTTAACTTTACCGTTGTTGAAGATAGTGACAGCCAGTATGATGTCAGTGGCGACAGGTCGCGTAACATCAGTGTGGAGGCCATCACTGCCGACGGTAAGGTGACAGTCAGAAATTTCAAATGAGGAAAATTTGTATTATATCGCTGCTGCTGCTCCTTGGCATGCAGGTCGTTACGGCACAGCTGCCGGCCTTCCCGGGGGCTGAGGGTTACGGCCGTTATGTGACCGGAGGCAGGGGAGGTGATGTATATATTGTCACCAACCTGCAGGATTCGGTCACGAAGCCACCTGAAGGCTCCCTCCGCTGGGCACTGAACAAGCAGGGCCCGAAGACAATCGTCTTTGCCGTCTCGGGGACTATTGAGCTGAAGCGGAGGCTGAACATCTCGAAGGGTGATGTTACCATTGCTGGCCAGACGGCACCGGGAGACGGCATCTGTCTGAGCGGGGAGACGGTCTCCATTGAGTCGGACAATGTGATCATCAGGTATATCAGGTTCAGGTGCGGCAATGATGTTCCCGGTGAGGAGCCCAAGGACGCCATCTCATGCATACGGCAGAAGGAGATCATCGTTGACCACTGCTCCATGAGCTGGTCGGTGGATGAGGCTGCCTCCTTCTATGATGTTGAGAATTTCACCCTCCAGTGGTGCATCATCTCCGAGAGTCTCTATGATGCCGGTCATCCCAAGGGTGAGCATGGCTACGGAGGCATCTGGGGTGGTAAGGGTGCCTCATTCCATCACAACCTTCTGGCCAGCCATACCAGTCGCCTGCCGCGGTTCTGCGGCGCACGTTATCACCCTGATACACGTGAGACGGAGATGGTCGATTTCAGGAACAACGTTATCTTCAACTGGGGATTCAACAGCTCCTACGGCGGCGAGATGGGGCAGCAGAATATGATCAACAACTATTACAAATCCGGTCCGGCAACAAAAAAGGACGTTTTATCCCGTATTGTGGAGCCCTGGGATACAGTTGGCAGATGGCACGTCAGCGGTAACTGCGTCCAGGGCAGCAGGAAAATCTCTTCCGACAACTGGGCAGGAGGGGTGCAGGGCGATTATGCAGGCCATGAAGCAATAAGGGCAGATGAACCCTTCCGTGTTGCGCCGGTGCTGACAACCGGTGCCGCGAGGGCTTACAGGGCGGTGCTTAAAAATGCCGGAGCAACACTGCCCGGACGTGATGCAGTTGATGAGAGAATCATCTCGGAGACCAGGTCCGGAAAATGTGCCTATGGCGACTCATACGGCCCCGGTACCGGTATCATTGATTCGCAGAACAGCGTGGGTGGATGGCCCGTTTTAAAAACTTATGGTATCAGGCCCGACGCCGACCGCGATGGCATGCCTGATAACTGGGAGCTGAAGAAGGGGCTGGATCCCTCCGACCCTTCAGACCGAAACGTGATCGCGAAGTCGGGCTATACTATGCTTGAGGAATACATCAACGGTCTCAGGTAAAATCTTTAGATATGGATGATTAAACAAGTCCTTTAGTCGCAGAATATCAGGTATTGTTGATGCGAGCGCCATTACCTATCTTTGGTCGCAGACCATTAGCTATTTTAAATCAAGATATGAAGTATCTGATATTCATTTGTTTAATTTTTACTACTACTCTTCTGCCCGCCCAGCCACTTCCAGGGTTCAAGCCATCCGGACTATTTAATGAGCAGCAGATGGTGATTGAAGACTCGCCTTCAGGGACACGTATCCTGATCAATGCCCCGGTTTCAGGTTTCGGTGACGGCGACCGGGTATTACTTGTCCTCTATGCCCTGCCGAACGGCAACACCATAGAGCAGACTTTCGGGAAGAGATTGCACGAGGGAGAGGACTGGCATTTCGACATACAACATATAGGGGCGCAGACAAGATACCTCAGAAGGGCAATAAAGGACAGGACCCTGGTTGTGGCATATGTTGAGAACAGTCTCAGGAGCTGGCCGGCATGGAAAGCTGCAACACCAGACTACCATGAACGGGTGAAGGAGATGGTTGTGAGTATCACTGAAATATTTGCCACCTGGAAGCCAGAACTGGTTCTCAATGGCCACAGCGGGGGAGGGAGGTTTATTTTCAGCTATCTTGATGCACACGAAGAGATTCCCCCTGAAGTGACGCGCATTGCATTCCTGGACAGCAACTATGGCTGGGAGGACGACGTTTACGGTCCGAAGCTGACACAATGGCTCCGGTCAGGCAGGGAGAGGTTCCTGTGCACACTGGCATACAATGACAGTGTGGTAATCTATAACGGTAAACCCCTGGTGTCGCCTACGGGGGGCACGTGGTACCGCACCGGAATGATGAGGGATTATCTTGACGGACCTTTCCGGCTCAAAGAGCGACGGAGGGATTCTCTTATTTGGTATACTTCGCGCGACAGACAGATTCAGATTGTCATGAAACCCAATCCTGACGGTAAGATCTACCACACGCGGCAGGTGGAGTACAACGGGTTCATACACAGCATGCTGAGCGGAACGCGGGATGAGCAGCGAGGCTACCGTTATTTCGGCGGGAGGGCATATACTGAATTTATATCTGATACACTGATCATCCCGGTACGCAGGCTGAACATACCCGCGCGCCGACCGGATGCCGAGACCGGGTCGGCCTTCATGGCCCGGATAGCAAACCTGCCCCTGCCGGAGCGTGAGGAGGAGATATTCAGGGCTGCAGCCGCGGGCAATATCCCGGGATTTCTCAGACAGACCGTGACCCTGAGGGGGGAGTTTGACGATGCTGAAGGTAGGAGACACATCCTGGAATATGAGGTCATGCCCGACTATCTTGCCATAGGCAGTGATGACGACTTCTGCCGGATCCCGATGAACCCCCGCACTGCACAGCGTCTGGCTGACCTGTTTGGCGCCTCGTTGCTGACATCACATCTGAGTGATCATATCTGGTCACAGGCAGAGGTGAGGCTTGACCCTTTCTTCTACAAGCCTGTAGGTAATGCGAATGAGCTGGTGACGAAGTTTGAGGCGCACAATGCCCATATTGAGAAGCAGCTGGCTGAAGCCGGAGGTATAGACGGGCAGCTGGTGGCGGGAATTAAGAAGGATGT
>CALMRD010000287.1 GCA_937871625.1 uncultured Bacteroidales bacterium
CAGCAGTGCCGTTCACCCCGTCGCCGGACCCGCTGCCCCGAGTTGCAGCATTGCCGTTCACCCCGTTGCCGGATCTGCTGCCCCGAGTTACAGCAGTGCCGTTCACCCCGTCGCCGGCAGGGTATATGATATATACATTGGGGAAGGAGGGAGGGCGCGGGGGCAGCGGCTCGCCGGTGATATTATGTTGCGTGAGGAACTCGTTCAGTTCGCGGAAGCCCTCGTTGTTGCGGGCTATGCCTATGTATAGCAGCCTGTTGCCGTCGCGGAACTCGATCCCCGCGGCCGGGGTGATGTTGCGGCTGCGGCACTCACGCACGAAGTCGGGCACACCCGTCGTGTTGTTGATGTCAGTCAGCACCAGTCGCTCCACACCCGCAGCCGCAGCGAGCTCAGAAAGGCGCTCCACGGAAAGGGTGCCGTAACGCAGGCTGTAATATGAGTGGCAGTTTATGTACATTGTCTGATGTCTGAAGGTCTGATGTCTGAAGGTCTTTCGTTGCGCTCCCTCTCAAGGTCTTAAGGTCTGATATCTGAAGACCTTAAGTCTTGCGGTCTGCATGCCCGGGTACTGAGAATCACTGACCTTCAGACCTTTTGACCTTTTGACCTTCAGACCTAATATCGCCATCCCCGCAGTCGTTCCTCCATGCGTGATTTCTCAGCCAGGAGCTCCGACGCCTTTCTGAGCTCGCGCTCGCTGCGCTCCGCGGCGGTCATCACCCCGGCCGCACGCCGTATGGCATACCGGCCGAAACGGCCACGCAGGCTGTCCATAGTCATATAGAGACTCACCATCTCGGGCGTGTCCTCGAACATGTTGAGCTGCTGCACCCCCCGCACCAGCCCGCTCACCTTCACACCGATGAGCCTGATCAGCATGCGGCGCTGCCAGAGACGACGGAAGAGACTCTGAGCCTCGCTGATGAGAACATGGTCAAAGGCGGTGTAGGGTATGCGCCGCTGCAAGGTGTGAGTGTCAAAGTCGGAATACCTGATCCTCACCGTGAGACACGACGCCAGCTTCTCCTGGCGGCGCAGCTCATAGGCCAGCTTCTCGGTCATGCTCACAATCAGCTGGTTGAGCATCACCGTGTCGGTGGTGTCACGCTCAAAGGTGTGCTCGGTGCTGATCGACTTCTGCTCGGAGTAACTGATGACAGGCGTGTTGTCAATGCCGTTGGCCCTCTTCCATATCTCCATGCCGTTCTGTCCCATCAGCGACTCCAGCATCTCGGCAGGGATGACACGCAGGGTATGTATCGTCGAGATACCCATGGAACGCAGCGTGTGGTAAGTCTTATGTCCTATCATGGGTATCTTCCTGACAGACAAAGGGTCAAGGAAGGGGAGGACCTGCGGCTGCGCCACCTCTCTCTCGCCGTTGGGCTTGGCCTCGCCGGCAGCGATCTTAGATACGGTCTTGTTGACCGACAACCCCATGGAGATGGGCAGCCCCGTCTCTTTTATGATAGTGTCGCGCAGCTCGTGAGACCAGAGGGCGCAGCCGTGAAAACGCTCCATGCCCGTGAGATCAACATAATGTTCATCAACAGACGCCTTCTCATAGAGTGGCGACTTCTCCGCGATGATGTCGGTCACCATCCTCGAATACTTCGTGTACATCTCCATGTCGCCGCGGATAAAGACTGCCTCAGGGCACATCGCACGGGCCATCTTCATCGGCATGGCCGAGCTGACACCGAAGCTGCGTGCCTCATAGCTGCAGCTCGAGACCACCCCGCGGTCAGAACTGCCGCCGATTATCACAGGGCGGCCGTTGAGCCGGCTGTCACGCACTCTCTCCACCGAGACGAAAAAGGTGTCGAGGTCAAGATGCAATATGCTGCGCGAGTCCATGGTTCAGTCTTCAGTCTACAGTCTACAGTCCACAGTCCTGACTGCCGACTGTTGACTGCCGGCTGCCGACTGAGAAACTACTGCTTTTTTTTACTTTTTATTTGCTATTTCAAAATCATTACCTATCTTTGATTAGAAATTAATCAAACTTATGATTACAATATAATCAATATTTGTAATATGTACTTCGCATCGAACATAAAATTTTTGAGAAAGCGTCGCGGGCGCACTCAGGATGACGTGGCATCGGCCCTTCAGATGAAGAGATCAACCCTCAGCGGCTACGAGAATGGTGTGGCACAGCCGGGCATAGAGGCCCTGGTGGCTTTTTCGGGATATTTCAATATCTCACTTGACACCATGCTCAAGATAGACCTGGCCCGCCTCTCAGAGAGCCAGCTGGGTGAACTCGAGAGGGGATATGATGCCTACATCAAAGGAAGCAATCTGAGAGTGCTGACCACTACCGTTTCACCCGACAACCGCGAGAATATCGAACTGGTCAGCGAGAAGGCCAAGGCAGGCTACACTACCGGCTATGCAGATCCCGAATTTATAGGCGACCTGCCGCTCTTCAACCTGCCCTTCCTCTCTTCCAGCAGCAAGTACCGCACCTTTCAGCTGAAGGGCGACTCCATGCTGCCCATACCCGACAGGTCGTGGGTGACGGGGGAGTTCCTGCAGGACTGGAGAGAGATAAAGAGCGGAAAGGCCTATATTATTCTCACATTAAATGACGGCATCGTCTTTAAAGTGGTGGAGAACAACATAGAAAAGAGCGGCCGCCTGACTCTCTACTCGCTCAACCCGCTATATGAACCCTACGAGGTCCATATCAGCGATGTCAGGGAGATATGGAAGTTCGTCCACTACATCAGCGATGAGCTTCCTGAGCCGGTCCTGCCGGAGAAACAGCTACTCCGCACTGTCGCCTCCATGAAGCAGGATCTATACCAGCTGAAGAAGAGCATTAACCGCGATATCGCGGATGCAACCGAATTGTGACCCGGGCAGAGGGAAAAGGCCCTGGCACTGTGCCCGGAAGCCCACCGACGCGAAGAGCAGAAATACATCTCCAGGCCGGGCGACTGATCGCGGATGGTCAGCTACATTGCCTATGAAAGGGAGTGGGTCGCCCGTGCCGGGAAAAGATGACCGAATCGAGGTCGGAAGTGATGGTTGCAAAAGATGATATATGCAACCACAACTCAATTTACCTGCCATCAGGGCAAAATATAACCGCCGGACCAGCGTTTGTTAATTCTGAATATCAACTGTAATTATGTCCGGAAAAGAGTACAATCCCGCAATGCACACCGCTGAACATATCCTTAACTCAGTGATGGACAAGATGTATCATTGCGGGAGATCATTCAACAGCCACATCGAAAGCAAAAAGAGCAAATGTGATTACCGGATAAAGAAAGGATTGTCGGGAAAAGAGATAATGGCAGTGGAAAGAACAGTAAATGAGATAATTAAGCTTAATGTGCCGGTGGGAGAGGAGATGGTCAGCAGGAGGGAGGCTGATAAAAAGTATTTTACGGGGAAACTGCCCGACGATGCCCCGGAGGTGATACGCATTATTACTATCGGCAACTTTGATGCATGCCCGTGCATAGGAGATCATGTGTCAAATACTTCAGAGATAGGTTCATTCACAATTACATCAGCCGATTTCAACGAGGGTGTCCTGAGGATCAGGTTCAAAATTGAACAGGAGGATGCTGCTGCGGGGTCAAGATTAGCTGTCTAGTGATAGAAGGCGACAAAAATGCCGGGGCAACCCAAAGACAGAAATAGAGCGTTTAATCCAGGAAAACAAACAGTCACAGGACAGGAGACAAAGAGACCCGGTTAGGAGCCCGGAAAAGAACCGATTCCTGGTCTGGGCTAAGAGACCCGGTTAGGAACCCGGGTTAAGTGACGCAGATAGTTGCCTTCGGCATCGGTGAAGGTCCATTCCGGAGCCTTCATCCCAATCTCAAGCTTACCCTGTGAGGCATCAGTGGCAAAAAGGATGATATATGACGCGGAACCAGGAATACTGCCCCGATCCGAAGACAAAAAAACCGGCTCGGCGCCGGTTTTTATTGTTTATTCCTTGGTTAGCTGGACAATCATGTCGATGATGCCGGGAATCTCGGCATCGGCAATCTTGCCCTTGTAGATGCCCCTGACTATCCGGTTCTTGTCCACGATCACCACTGTATAGCTGTCTTTAGGCATGTCCCAGTCCTCGTGAAGCTTTCCATCAAAGTCGAAGAGGATGGTGGTGTCATATTTCTTTGCCTTTTTACCGGCAATCATACGCACCAGCCCGTCCGGTTTCCAGGTTGATTTGTTGTCGACAATTCCAAAGCCTTTAAAGTACTCTTTATCAATGATTTTGTCTACGTCTGTAGCTTTGTCGATCGCATCATTGAATGCATCGTTAAGGTCAGATTCATCCGGGTCAACATAATTGATCTGAAGTACCTTGCCAGGCCATGAGTCCATTGTGAATGGCTTCTTGTCGGCATCGGTGAAGGTCCATTCCGGAGCCTTCATCCCAATCTCAAGCTTACCCTGTGAGGCAGCATACGGCAGAAGAAAAGCTGCCAGAAGAACAGTGAATAACAGTTTTTTCATTTTTACACTTTCTTAAATTCATGCGAAAGATAATATTTTTTAACATTCATGCACACTTCGGCGAGAAATGTGAATAGAGAAGCTGATTTCAAGCAGGAGGAGCTGGAGATAAGGTCCCGGCTCAGGCCACGGAGCCGAAGGAAGCCATTCAGTCAGGCCTGACAGATTTATCTACTATAAACGGGAGTATCAATAATGAAGCGGGCGGGCGCATTAAATGCGCAGGTCTGGCAGGCAGCAATGCCAGGCCGGGTAGCGGTAAATCCGCCTGGCAGAGAGAAAACAATCTGATCACCTGGCAACATCGAGAAAGTCATTCAGTGGCTTCATTGCGCGAAAGGCACCGGTGACCGTATTGAAGAAATTCGGCGCAACAACCACATCATCAGTGAATTGCGTTTCTGCAAGAAAGCTCTTCATCTTAATGAGTTCAATATGGGGATTATCCCTGGAATATCCACGGGGCGGTACTTTCAGCTTTTCACCTTCAAGTCCGCCGAAGAAGCTTCTGTACTCCGTGCTGGCGATAATTTTTTCAAGCCTGTCGCCGTTTGTGGAAATTCTTTCCCGGATGATATTCAGCCACGGTGAGGGCGGTATGTAGGCACCGCCGGCCACAAAAGAAGCTCCCGGTTCAATGTGAAGATAGTAGCCGGGATACCTGTCGCCGTTCTTCTTGCCGCCACGCACGATGAAGGCCCCGAAATTTATCTTGTATACAGATTTGTCGTGCGAGAACCTGGTGTCGCGATTTATCCTGAACATGCAGCTTTTAGCCTCTAATCCCTTGAAAATAGGGTCAAATCCGACTATCTCATCAATAACTGCCTGGACAAAAATCGTATAGTTCTCCCTGGCTTTTTCATAACGGGAGCGGTTCTCCGTAAACCAGGCCCGGTCGTTGTGCCGACTCAGGTCATGAAGGAATTTGATGGTTGACCGCTCTATGACAGGCATGTTTTTCATGGTTTGGATAGGTTAATTGAGAAATTGCGTGACAAAAAAATTATGTGGACATACCAATATAATCTCCGCACAAAGTAAAAATACAAAATCTCCGGGAGTGAACTGCGGGAGATTTCTGATTCATTATTTGGCACCATAGAGATCACCGTCTGGATTGCCATGGAGGATTTGCCAGATGGCATTATGCTGGATGGCCCTTGTGGATTTGCAAGAATGATATCATGTAGGACAGCCGTAGTGGATTCGCCAAATAAATGATATCATTCAGGATAGCAGTGATGGATTTGCCATATCGCATCATGCGATCCGCATTATCCTGGCTGTCCGGACAATCATTGCATCAACCGTGCATAGGCTCCAGGGCTTCAGCTCTGGCAACCCTGTACGATTCTGAACAATATCAGGATATATATGCCGTTATTACCTATAATTAATATTATGTTAAATAGAATATATCGAGTACAAGAAATATTCTATAATCCGTTGGGGTGATATCAACCTGCCTCCTCCCCACTGCCCTCATTTCTGAAAACAGATTGCGACCTGCTGGCCTTTTCTCATTTCTGAAAACAGATTGCGACCTGCCGGCCTTTTCTCATTTCTGAAAACAGATGACAACCAACCGGCATGCAATGAACGTGCTGACGATACAATAAATCAGGCACGATGGTTCCATGAATGGCTGCCCGGATAAAAAAAGGCACCTGCATGAGGTGCCTCTCCTATGTTGTTATTTCACGGTAGTCTTATTCCTGTAGCTTCTCAACCTTTGCCTTGTACTCTTCGAATTCTGGCATCATCTTCACCTTCAGGAAGATCTCGCGCAGGAACTCCAGCGTAGCAATTGAGGTCGGATTGGCCTTCTCTGCCTCCAGGAAGAACGGTATCGCCTCCTTCATCACTTCAAAGGCCTTGTCCTTGGCAATCTCATACTCCCTGTTGTCTGCAATCATATTGGCCTCGTTGAGCATATCATTGGCAATGGATACATAGCTAAGACCAATGTTGTAGTTGCTTTCAAACTGATCCGGCTTCTTTGACAGCGAATTTTTAAGGCTCTCAATTGCCTTCTCATAGTCTTCGAGCTTCATATAGAGACTACCCTCAACCAGGTCGAGTATGTGGTTCTGAGGATCCATCTCCATTGCTTTGTGAACAAATTCAAATGCTTTTTCTGAATTGTTGGCATCAAGATAGAACTGTGTTGCCTGAAGGATGATATCAAGTGTATCAGGATAAGCATTGTAGCCTTCCATCAGCGCTCCTTCAGCCTTAACAGTGTCCTGCATCTTCATATAGCTGTCGCTGATAAAGATATAGGGCTTGGTGTCCTCGGTCCCGCTCACCGTGCATGTGCGGAAGTGAGCGATTGCCTCTTCGTACATCTCGGCATTATAGGCTGCAAGTCCTGCATTGAAGATCACAAGTGTGTCTACCACTCCAACGTACATATCACTCTCACAGATCATTACGTTTCTTTCAAAAGACTTCATGGCTCCCTTGAAATCCTTTTCATTGAACTTGTTGATGGCATCATTCAGCAGGTTGTTACCAAGTGAAGCATAGAGGTTTTCCCTGATAATAATGTTTTTCATCTTGGGGTCGAGCTCAATGGCCTTCTGAAAGTTCTTGTACGCCTCCATCAGAGGGTCCGGGTACATCTCCATGTATTTGGGATCTCCTGACTCAAACGCGGCCAGGGCAAGCTTTCCCTTTACATAATAGGTCTTGGAATAACCGACGGTCTTCGGGTTGGCAATAGCAGTCTCCAGGGCTTCCTTGGCCTTGTCCAATGCACCTTCCCTGATAAAAGTTTCTGCAGCATTGACTTTTCCCTTTTGCGCGGTGGCGGCAACTGAGATTATTACTGCGAGTAGTAAGAATGTAATCTTCTTCATGTCTGGATAATTTGCTTTTAAATGTTGTCTCAAAAATAAAACTTTAGAATATATTCTTCAAATAATTTGCCAAATTACTCATCGCCCCCCTCCTGCTCTCCCGCCATCTGCGGTTGATCCAGGCTATCATCCTCATTTACTTCAACATAGGCAACTGATGCGATTTTGTCATTTTCTCTGATATTTATTAGCCTGACCCCCTGTGTGGCCCTTCCCATCACTCTCAGACTGCTGACCGGTATCCTCAGAACATTACCGGCCTGCGTTATTATCATCAGATCATACTGGTCGTTCACACCCTTGAGGGCTATCAGCTTACCGGTCTTTTCCGTGACATTAATGGTCTTTACTCCCTTTCCTCCACGGTTGGTGATCCGGTAGTCTTCAATGGCTGACCTTTTCCCGTATCCCTTCTCAGAGACTACCAGTATATCATCAGACTGGTTGAGTACCGTAATCATACCGATTACCATATCGTCACTCCCTGAGAGGGTTATGCCCCTTACGCCTGATGCGGTTCTCCCCATCGGTCTGACGGTCGACTCCGGGAACCTTACGGCACGACCCGAGCGCACAGCCAGCATAATTTCGTGCTGGCCGTTTGTCATCCTGGCCTCCAGGAGTTCGTCGCCCTCCCTCACAGTGATTGCATTGACACCGTTGGCCCTGGGACGGGAATAAGCTTCCAGTGAAGTCTTCTTTATCACTCCCTTCCTTGTGCAGAGCACGATGAAATTGTTATTGATATACTCTTCATCGTCAAGGGATTTAACATTGATGAATGCCCTTACACTGTCATCAGACTCGATATTGATAAGGTTCTGGATAGCCCTCCCCTTGCTTGTCCGGGTCCCTTCGGGAAGTTCATATACTTTCTGCCAGTAGCACTTGCCGTTTCTGGTAAAGAAGAGCATAGTGTTGTGCATTGTGGCAACGTACAGGTATTCAATAAAATCCTCCTCACGGGTGGTGCTGCCCTTCGCTCCTGTCCCACCCCTGTTCTGACGCCGGAATTCGGTCAGCGGTGTACGCTTGATATATCCCATATGTGAGATGGTTATTACCATCTCATCGTCGGCGTAGAAGTCTTCGGGGTTGAATTCTCCTGCTGCAGGTACTATCTCTGTGCGACGTTTGTCACCAAATTTGTCCCTCACCTCTGCGAGCTCATCCTTGATGATCTGCATCTGCAGTGATTCGTCGGCAAGAACGCTATTCAGGTACTCAATGAGTTTTTGAACCTCCTCATACTCAGCTCTGAGCTTATCCTGCTCCAGTCCTGTCAGCTGTCTCAGCCTCATCTCAACTATGGCTCTCGACTGTGCATCGGAGAGTTCGAAGCGCTCCATCAGGCGCTCCCTGGCTATGTCTGCATTCTGCGACGACCTGATTATGGCAATGACCTCGTCTATGTTGTCACTGGCAATGATCAGTCCCTCGAGAATGTGGGCTCTCTTCTCAGCCTGATCAAGGTCGAACCTGGCCCTGCGCAGGACAATATCATGGCGGTGCTGGACAAAGTTGTCAATGATCTCCTTGAGCGACAAAATTTTGGGACGCCCCTTGACAAGTGCGATATTGTTCACATTGAAGGAGGTCTGCAGCTGGGAGTGTTTGTAAAGGTGATTCAGCACAACATTTGCCGGCATCTCCTTCTTGAGGATTATCACTATCCTCATGCCGTTCCTGTCAGACTCATCGTTGATGTAGGAAATACCTTCAAGCTTCTTCTCATTGATCAGGTCGGCTATCTTCCTGATCATCTCCGCCTTGTTGACCATGTAGGGTATCTCGTTGACAACAATGCACTCCCTGCCTGAATGGGTTAGTTCAACCTCTGTCTTAGCCCTTACAACTATGCGGCCGCGACCGGTTTCGTAGGCCTCCCTTATACCCTGTTCTCCGTATATGATGCCCCCTGTAGGGAAGTCGGGTCCCTTGATATGATGCATCAGCTCCTCAACAGTGATTTCCGGGTTGTCAATATATGCTATTATGGCATTGATAGACTCTGAGATGTTATGAGGAGGCATATTGGTAGCCATACCCACGGCGATGCCCGATGCTCCGTTTACCAGCAGGTTTGGAATACGGGTAGGAAGAACGGTGGGCTCCTTGAGTGTGTCATCAAAATTGGGCTGGAAATCGACCGTCTCCTTCTCAATATCCGACAGAGTCTCCTCGGCTATGCGCCTGAGCCTTGCCTCGGTATATCTCATTGCAGCAGGACTGTCACCGTCGATTGATCCGAAGTTACCCTGCCCGTCAACCAGCGGATAGCGCAAAGACCACTCCTGGGCCATGCGCACCATGGCATCATATACTGATGAATCACCGTGAGGATGATATTTACCCAGCACCTCTCCCACTATCCTCGCAGACTTCTTATGAGACCTGTTTGACAGCACTCCCAACTCCGACATACCGAAGAGAACCCTTCTGTGAACCGGTTTAAGACCGTCCCTCACATCAGGCAATGCCCTCGACACAATGACTGACATCGAATAATCGATGTAAGCCGACTTCATCTCCTCCTCGATATTGACCTTTATTATTTTTGTTTGATCTGACATATAAAATTGATAATTAGTGTGTTAGCAGTTTATTTCCCTGAAATGATTTTGATGCCCGAAAATAAGCAAAAGGTGGCATCTTTCAGCCTTTTATAACGTCTATTTGTTAACATCTGATGTTAAAAATTGGGCACAATTATTGCCTGTTAGTATTTGCAATAGAATTAACTTTGAAACCGGGCAATTCATGCATTTATGTCAGCGTTACTGACACATTAGCATGTATCCCTCAAAAGAAAAATAATGGACGCACATTTCTCACAGAGAGTAAACGATATCTTAGGCTATAGCAAGGAAGAGGCGATCAGGCTTGGCAACAGCCATATCAGTCCGGAGCACCTGTTCCTTGGCATCTTGCGTGAAGGAGAAGGGGTGGCGGTTGACATACTTCTCAATAACGGGGTTGACCTGCTGATGCTTAAGGGATCAATAGAGAAGAGCATCAAGGCCGACAAGCCGGTGACCATGGCTGACAATGAGATACTGCCCCTTCTCAAGAGCACCGAGAGGGTGCTCAGACTCGTGCATATAGAGGCCAAAGCATTGAAAACCAAAGTGATTGATACCGAACACCTGCTGATGGCCATTCTGCGTGACGAGAGCAACCTTGTCACCCGGTTCCTGACAGAGCTTGACATCGACTATTCGCTTGTCAAAAAGACGGTAGAGGCAGGTAATCCTGCCTCCCAGGCAGACTATCCGCGTGATGAGGATGATGAAGGCATGTTCTCCGGAGGCGGGCAGGGAAGGCAGCCGCAGGGAGGACAGCAGGCACAGAAGAGCTCATCCGAAACGCCGGTACTTGACAATTTCGGCATCGATCTCACCAAGGCCGCCGAAGAGGGTCGCCTTGACCCTGTAGTTGGACGTGAGCGTGAGATAGAACGACTGGCACAGATACTCTCACGGCGCAAAAAAAACAATCCTGTTCTCATCGGCGAACCGGGGGTGGGCAAATCGGCTATAGCTGAAGGCCTGGCACTGAGGATCAGCAAGAGGAATGTCTCGAGGGTACTCTTCAACAAGCGGGTCGTCGCTCTTGACCTCGCCTCCATCGTGGCAGGGACCAAATACCGCGGACAGTTTGAGGAGAGGATGAAAGCCATACTGAATGAGCTTGCCAAAAATGACAATATCATTCTTTTCATCGATGAGATACATACCATCGTAGGTGCCGGCGGCGCAAGCGGGTCTCTTGATGCTGCCAACATGCTGAAGCCGGCCCTGGCAAGGGGCGAGATACAGTGCATTGGCGCTACTACCCTTGACGATTACAGGCAGCATATTGAAAAGGACGGTGCCCTCGAACGCCGGTTCCAGAAGGTGATGGTTGATCCGACCACCATCGAGGAGACGCTGAATATCCTAAACAACATCAAGGAACGGTATGAAGATCATCATAACGTGAGCTATACCCCCGAAGCCCTTGATGCTTGCGTCAAGCTGACAAACAGGTATATCAGCGACAGGAACCTGCCCGACAAGGCCATCGATGCAATGGACGAATCCGGATCAAGAGTACATATTTCCAATATAGTGGTCCCCGAAAAGATCCTTGAACTCGAGAAACAGCTTGAGGATACCAAGAAGGAGAAGAGCAACGCGGTCAGAAACCAGAACTTTGAACGCGCCGCCAGTTTCAGGGACAAGGAGCGGGATATACTTGACCTCATTGAAGCTGAGAAGAAGAGATGGGAGAAGGATCTCTCCCTGAACCGGGAGGTTGTTGATGCCGAGAAGGTGGCAGAGGTGGTGGCTATGATGACCGGTGTGCCTGTTCAGAGGATAGCACAGACGGAGGGTACAAGACTGTTACAGATGGCCGAAGAGCTCAAGAGAAGCATAGTCGGACAGGATGATGCTATCATCAAGATTGTGAAGGCTATACAGAGAAACAGGGCTGGACTGAAAGATCCGAACAAACCGATAGGTACCTTCATTTTCCTCGGCCCCACAGGCGTGGGCAAGACGCAGCTTGCCAAGGTGCTGGCAAAATTCCTGTTTGACACTACTGATAACCTGATCAGGGTTGACATGAGCGAGTATATGGAGAAATTTTCCGTATCACGACTGGTTGGGGCCCCTCCGGGATACGTGGGGTATGAGGAGGGTGGCCAGCTCACCGAGAAGGTCAGGCGCAAACCCTATTCTGTGGTGCTGCTCGACGAGATAGAAAAGGCTCATCCTGATGTGTTTCACATCCTGCTGCAGGTACTCGATGAGGGTCAGCTGACCGACAGCCTGGGACGAAGGGTGGATTTCAAGAACACCATAGTCATCATGACATCCAACATTGGAACGAGACAGCTGACCGAGTTTGGCGCAGGCATAGGCTTCGAAACCTCAGCCAAAAGAACGACACGTAACGACCAGGCAAAGAGCATCCTGCAGAAGGCACTTCAGAAAACCTTTGCCCCTGAGTTCCTTAACAGGATAGACGATGTGGTGATGTTCAACCAGCTTTCAAGGGAGGACATAGACAAAATCATCGATATAGAGCTTAAGGGACTCTATGACAGGATTGAGGCTCTGGGCTACAGGATGAAGCTGAGTGCACAGGCACGCGACTTCATTGCCGACCGCGGCTTTGACGTGCAGTACGGTGCCAGGCCGCTGAAACGCGCCATACAGAAGTACCTTGAGGATCCCCTGGCAGAAGTGATTATCAAAGCCTCAGTCACCGAGGGGGCAACTATCAACGTCGGTTATTCAAAAGGGAAAGAGGAGTTGTCGTTCAAGGTCGCAGGCAAAAAAGATGTCGGAGAACCTTCTGAAGAGGAACCCGGCCAGTAGGGCCGGGGTCAGTCTGCAGTCCACAATCGGCAGTCAGCAGCTTCCAGGGGGCCGTCGCAGTCAGTAAGTAAATATTTGATTTTCGACTTACAGACTTTACAGACTTTCGACCTTCAGACTATTTCCGCATACAGATCGAATTCCGTTGACCCGGTTATCTTCACATCGATGAAGGTTCCGGGCTCGATGTTTTTGTCCGTCATGACAAGTACCTCCTGGTCGACCTCGGGAGAGTCGTGCTGAGTGCGTCCCACATGAAAGAGACCCTCCCTCCTGTCAACTATCATCCTGACAACCTGACCCTTTCTGGAGGCATTGATCTCACCGGAAATGCGCTGCTGCAACTCCATGATCAGAGATACTCTCCTCTCCTTCTCCTTATCAGACAGGTCGTCGGAGTAACTGTGCCAGGCATGTGTATTCTCCTCATGCGAATAACGAAAGGCCCCCAGCCGCTCAAACCTGTACTCCTCCACAAAACGCAATAACTCCCTGAAGTCTTCTTCCGTCTCACCCGGGTGGCCGGCAATAACAGTTGTCCTTACCGCCGCATCAGGAACCATTCTCCGGATGTCATTAAGCAGACGGCGCGTCTCCGCACTGCTATGTTCGCGCCGCATTCTTCTGAGCACATTGTCTGAGATATGCTGTATCGGAATGTCTATATATCTGCATATCTTGTTGTTGCCCTGCATCATCTCAAGTATCTCATAGGGAAAACCGTAAGGATAGAGATAGTGCAGCCTGATCCATTCGATCCCTTCAACCTCCGAGAGTTGTCTGACAAGGTCGGGCAGCATCTGCCTGCCGTAGATGTCGGTGCCGTAAAGGGTCAGGTCCTGTGCAATGAGTATCAGCTCCTTTACCCCTGCCGAGGCCAGGTAGGAGGCTTCAGCTGCCAGTTCATCCAGCGGCACCGAATTGTATCTTCCCCTGATGTCGGGGATGGCACAGAATGCACAGGTGCGGTCGCACCCCTCCGATATCTTGAGATAGGCAAAGTGTTTAGGACCGGGCAGTATCCTCTCCCCTGTCAGTTCGGGATGGTATGCCAGGCCGAGGTGACTGATGACCTCCTGAGGCCTGTTCACGCCGAACCAGCCATCGACCTCAGGCAGTGAAGCTTCGAGCTCTGTGCGGAAGCGCTCTGACAGGCAGCCCATAACGAATAGCCTGCCGCGGCCGCGACGCTTAATGGCCTCTGCATGGCTTATGATGGTCTCTATGCTCTCCTCTTTTGCATCAAGGATGAAGCCGCAGGTATTAATGATGACAATATCGGATGTGGCCGATGAGTCAGCGACAACACTGTATCCTCCTGCCGTGAGCTGACGCATGAGCTTCTGCGAGTCAACGGTGTTCTTCGAGCAGCCAAGGGTAACGATATTGACCCTGTTGCTCTTCATCAGCGGTTGTCACTGAAAAGGGAGTCTACAAAAGCATACCTGTCGAAGATCCGCAGATCCTCCATCTTCTCCCCTACACCAATATATTTTACCGGTATCCGGAACTGGTCTGAGATCCCGATCACCACCCCTCCCTTGGCTGTGCCGTCCAGCTTGGTGATAGCCATAGCATTTACACTGGTGGCCGCAGTGAACTGTTTCGCCTGTTCGAAGGCATTTTGCCCTGTGGAGCCGTCGAGAACAAGCAGAACCTCATGAGGCGCCTCCGGTACTACCTTCTCCATCACCCTCCTGATCTTTGAGAGCTCGTTCATGAGAGCTGTTTTGTTGTGAAGCCTGCCGGCAGTATCTATTATGACTATATCTGTTCCCGAAGCCACAGCCGACGTGACGGTGTCAAAGGCCACCGAGGCAGGGTCAGCGCCCATCTTCTGGCTTATCATCGGTACGCCCGCTCTCTCTGACCATATCCTGAGCTGGTCGATGGCAGCGGCACGGAAGGTGTCCGCCGCTCCCAGCAAGACGCTCCTTCCTGCTTTTCTGAAGTTGTACGCCAGCTTTGCAATGGTGGTGGTCTTGCCTACTCCGTTGACGCCGACAACCAGTATTACGTATGGTTTGACAGGCAGGGGTGCATCAAATCCGGCGACGCTCCGGTCAGTGCTGTTATTCTCCTCGAGGAGCCCTGCGATCTCATCACGGAGAAGGCCGTTGAGCTCCGAGGTGCTCACATACTTGTCGCGTGCCACACGCCTCGATACCCTCTCGATGATCCTCAACGTGGTTTCAACCCCCACATCTGAAGAGACCAGCACCTCTTCAAGATTGTCGAGAACATCGTCGTCGATCTTTGATTTCCCGGCAACAGCCCTGGTGAGCCTGGCAAATACGTTTTCACGGGTTTTGACAAGTCCCCTGTCAAGTATCTCTTTCTCCTCTTTCCTTAAAAAACCGAATAATGCCATTGCCTCTGTGTTGATCGTCAAAAGTAAAAAAAGAGACGCAATTGTATGCGTCTCTCCCCTGTTCAGGATCAGAAAACTGATCTTATTTCGCTGAAAAGAAATCCTTAACGTGATCGTTATGAACAATTTCTTCCTTGAACTGGTATGCTCCGGTCTTCTCAGATTTGACCACCTTTATGCATTTGGTGAATGATCTGCCGGTTCCTGTCTTCAGTGTTGCAACAACTTTCTTTGCCATAACTCCTTATTTATTTTATCTCCCTGTGAAGGGTCATTTTTTTAAGTATGGGATTGAATTTTTTCCTCTCAAGACGGTCAGGTGTATTCTTGCGGTTCTTGGTTGTGATGTATCTTGAAGTGCCCGGCATACCGGATTCCTTGTGCTCTGTGCACTCAAGGATAACCTGCACCCTGTTGCCTTTGCTCTTCTTTGCCATTTTCTTTCCGGTTTATTTAGTTGATAATATAACCTTTTTCCTTTGCCTCCTTAAGGACTGAGGCGAGACCGTTCTTGTTGATGTTTCTCATTCCTGCAGCTGATACCTTAAGGGTGATCCATCTGTTCTCCTCAGGCAGGTAATACCTTTTGGTGAACAGGTTTACCATAAACTTTCTCTTGGTCCTCCTCTTCGAGTGGGAAACATTGTTTCCAACCACTGCTTTCTTGCCGGTGACCTGACACACTTTTGACATTATTATCCTCTTTTTACTTGTTCTGAAAAACTCCGAAAATCGGTTCGCAAAATAGGTGATTTTTATTCAATTAACCAAATAAATTCCTCATTTTTTTCCAACAACCCCGAATTCGACTGCTCAGCGGCTGATTATCTGCTTTCTAAGCATATTCAGCGCAGTGTAGGAGGCCCTCAGAATGTTTACTCTCCTGTCATCGGCAAAGCGATGCTGCTCAGTCAGTATGCCTCCGTCAGATGCAATGGCTATCCAGACCGTGCCCACCGGCTTGGTGTCCGTTCCGCCTGACGGACCGGCAATGCCGGTGACCGCCACTGAAAAGTCGCTTCCCGTTACTCTCCTCACTCCTTCCGCCATCTCCCTGGCTGTCTCCTCGCTGACGGCACCGTGAATCCTGATGGTATCGGGATTAACTCCAAGCAGGCCTGTCTTTATGCTGTTGTCATAGGCAATCACCGAGCCAAGGTACCATGCCGAACTGCCAGGCACGGATGTGATAAGCGAGGAGAGCTTGCCTCCCGTACAGCTCTCAGCAGTAGATACCGTCGCTCCGGATTTGAGGAGCAGTCCGCCCGTCACCTCCTCAAGTGTTGTCTCATCCTCTCCGTAGATTACGTCGGGAATGAGATTATAGAGTTTTCTGACCTGCTCACCCAATATCGCCTGCGTGTGGCTGTCGTCAGTGCCCCTGCCTGTCAGGCGCAGCTTGATGAGCCCGTATGACGGAAGATAGGCAATCCTGACTTCAGGAGGAAGCTCTCTTTCAAAATCCTGAAGCCGCTCTGCCAGCCTGGCTTCAAAGGTGCCGTAAGTCATTATATTCTTGTGAATTATGACATTTCCTCCGGTTTGCCTGGCGATCATCGGCAGGACATGCTCCGTCATTATATATTTCATCTCTGAAGGAACGCCGGGCATGGATATAACCCTCTTCTCTCCCCTGGCAAACATCATCCCCGGGGCTGTACCTGCCCTGTTGACAAGCACAGTGCAGTTATCGGGCACATTGGCCTGACGACGGTTGTTATCATTCATCTCCAGGTTTCTCTTTCTCAACCTTTCCGTCACCTCCTCCAGCACGCCCTGGTCAGTAACCATCCTTGACCCGAAATATTCAGCCAGGGTCTCCTTGGTGATGTCATCACTGGTAGGCCCCAGTCCGCCTGTCATCAGCACCAGGTCACTGCGTCCGAGCGACTCGTCAAGTGAGGCGATTATCTCTTCTCTCCTGTCCGCTATCGATGTGATACGCGCAACACTTACGCCAAGCAGGTTGAGCCTGTTGCTCATCCATGCCGAATTGGTGTCAACGGTCTGGCCTATCAGAATCTCATCTCCTATGGTAATAATTTCCGCGCTGTTCATATCTTGAGTGACAGGTTATGGTGGAAGAGGCAAAATTATCAATATTTTGTGTCAGCAAAGAGAATCAGGAAAAATGAAAACCGAACAGGAGATCATAAACGAGGTAAGCGATTTCGTCAGGGAAGCTGTCCAACAATACGACAGCGGGCATGGATGGTCTCATATAGAAAGGGTTGTACGACTGGCCCTGTATATTCACGAATGTGAAGGACGTGGCGACAGGTTCACCGTTGAACTGGCCGCACTGATGCACGATGTCGGAGATCATAAATTTGCAGTCCATGATGGTCCGGCAGAGATCAGGGCCCTCCTGGGCCGGCTGGGAGTGGATGGCACAGTCACAGAAGAGGTGGTAAACATCAACGAGAACATCTCCTTCTCCAAAGGGTCAGACGCGGCACCCAAGAGCGACGAACTACAGATAGTACAGGATGCAGACCGACTTGACGCCATGGGGGCGGTGGGTATCGCAAGGGCATTCAGCTACGGAGGTTTCAAGAGACGTGAACTATACGATCCCCGTGCAGGTTTACCCGGACAGCCGGGCGTAAGCTCATCAAGCAGAAACTCGGCATCGACGATACATCATTTTTATGACAAACTGCTTCTTCTCAGGAACCTGATGAACAGTGCCACCGGAAGAAGACTGGCTGATGAAAGACACGACTTCATGGTCAGCTTCCTGGATCAGTTCATGAGGGAATGGGATCAGGGAGCATGACCGGAGGAAAACCCGGGTGTGACAAAAAACTCTGAACACTCAGAATGACCACTGGGACAAAAGATATTTTGACCAATTTCTCCCATAAAATACTATTTTTACGTAAACAAATTAATTCTACAGATATGTTCATAGCACTGCTTATCATTATTGTTGTTCTCGTACTGCTTGCTGTCGGACTATACAACAGACTCGTAAGACTCAGGAACAACCGCGAGAATGCCTTTGCCGACATCGATGTACAGCTCAGACAGAGGCTTGACCTTATACCTCAGCTGGTGGAGGCTGTCAAAGCTTACATGAAGCATGAGAGCACTGTACTTACAGATATCACCAACGCAAGGGCCAAAGCCATGGAGGCTAAGGGAATTGATGAAAAGATAGCTGCTGACAGCCGACTCTCCTCAGCCCTCCAGGGACTCAGAGTTGCCGTGGAGGCCTATCCCGACCTGAAGGCCAGCACCAACTTCATCCAGTTGCAGGAGGAGATTGCAGATATTGAAAATAAACTTGCTGCTGCTCGCCGGTATTTCAATTCGGCCACAAAAGAGCTGAACAATGCCGTGGAGGTGTTTCCTTCAAACATTGTTGCCGGTATGTTTGGGTTCAAGCGTGAAACCATGTACGACCTGGCTGAAGCCAGGGCCCAGGCTGAGGAGACGCCTAAACTGAACTTCTAAGCTGTCATGAAATATATCGGACTGAGCAGTCAGATATGGAATAACAATATCAAATCTGTATTACTGCTTATTTTGTTTCCTGCAGTCATTATGACTCTGGTATGGCTCTTCATCTTCTTCCTGAAGCCGTCATCAGAGTACAGCCTGGAGGCGACAAACAGCATGTTCATAACGACTGTTCCCTGGGTTGCCGTCGGTGTGCTTACCTGGTTTGTCATCGCATGGTTCTCGCATACAACCATGATAGAAAAGGCAACGGGCTCTGCTCCTCTCAGCAGGAAGGAGAACAAGAGGATTTATAATCTTGTTGAGAACCTTTGCATTGGGAGCGGCATGCACATGCCCAAAATAAATGTCATTGAGGATGACTCGCTGAACGCCTTTGCCAGCGGTATCAATAAATCAACCTTTACCGTCTCACTCTCCAGGGGAATTATCAACAGGATGGATGATGAAGAGCTGGAGGCAGTCATTGCACATGAGCTTACACACATCAGGAACCGTGATGTGAGGCTGCTTATAATATCAATCATCTTTGTCGGGATCTTTGCCTTCATTACCGAGGCACTCCTGCGCTCGGTCAGATTTGGCGGCGGCAGGGGCAAAAAGGACGGACGGATTGTCATCATCGCACTGCTGCTGGCCGCCCTGGGCTATCTCCTGTCGTCTATCTTCAGGTTCGCCATATCACGCCAGCGTGAATATATGGCTGATGCCGGGTCTGCCATGATGACAAAAAACCCTCTTGCCCTGGCCTCTGCGCTTGAGAAGATCGCGGTTGATCCGAGGATAGAGGCTGTCAGACGCAAGGATGTAGCACAGATGTTTATAGAGAATCCCCAGGAAAATAAGGCAAAGCCGGTAACTGCATCCTTCGGCTCAATATTTATGACCCACCCGCCCATTGAAAAGCGGATTGCCCTCCTGAGACAGTTTTGACCATCTCCGGGTCAGGAGTATACCAATGAATGGCCTAATCATAATTAATGTGATAAGCATCTCATGAAAATAAACCGTAACAGGCTCTATGACATAATCTTCGAAGCTGACACACCTGAAGGCAAGGCCTTTGACGTGGTGATCATTGTACTGATCTTTGCGAGTATCTTCCTGGTCCTGCTGGATAGTATCACCGCTGTGCGAGAAAAGTACTCCTTTGTCCTTCATACTGCGGAATGGGTGATCACAGCCATCTTCATGATAGAGTATTTTCTAAGGATATATGTCCTGGAAAAGCCCTTCAGGTATATCTTCAGCTTCTTTGGCATCATTGACCTGCTCGCAATCCTGCCCAGTTTCCTTGGACTCATATTCGTCGGCGGACAGAGCCTGATGGTTATAAGGGCGGTAAGGTTGCTGAGGGTCTTCCGCATTTTCAAGCTCAGCCGCTACACCTCTGCCGGCCGGACACTGGCTGTGGCACTCTACCGGAGCCGTGAGAAGATTTTTATGTTTATCTCGGTGATCCTTACGCTTGTGGTGATCTTCGGCACTGTGATGTATCTGA
>CALMRD010000288.1 GCA_937871625.1 uncultured Bacteroidales bacterium
GAGGGGGTATCGGGGATTATGCGCTGCGCTTATGATCCCCGGAGGGAAGACCTGCTCCGGCACTGCAGGTGTGCGCCAGAGGGGGTATCGGGGATTATGCGCTGCGCTTATGATCCCCGGAGGGAAGACCTGCTCCGGCACTGCAGGTGTGCGCCAGAGGGGGTATCGGGGATTATGCGCTGCGCTTATGATCCCCGGAGGGAAGACCTGCAGAAGTCAAAGCAGGGAAACGCTCTGCGTATCTCCTTCTGTTTTCATGGTTGTCCCTCGTGAGTGAACTCACTCGGTCCACCTCTGAAAACAGAAGCCGGACCACTTTCAGTGATCCGGCCTGCTTTGACTTCTGCGGAGAGAGGGGGATTCGAACCCCCGGTACGGTTACCCGTACGGCAGTTTAGCAAACTGCTGGTTTAAGCCTCTCACCCATCGCTCCAATAAATTAAAAGAACTCTTTGTACGAGGCAGTTTATCCGCCAACCGGCGGATCTTCTCTGATTTTCAACTGTCACTGCAAAGAACGTCTTCCCCTAAAAAGTACTGCTTGCTGCTGCCATTACAACTGCGTTATGCAGCGGGTGCAAAAATATAAAATCATTGAATATTACACAATAATTATGCCCCCTTTTTCTCCATAAGGACCACGTTCTCCACATGGAATGTGTGAGGGAACATATCTACCGGAGCAACACGCTTAACATCATACCCCTGCGAGAGTATATCGATATCGCGGGCCTGGGTGGCGGGGTTGCAGCTTACATATACTATCTTCTCTGCTCCCGAGCGCAACATCGCAGCGGTGACATCGCTGTGCATCCCCGCGCGGGGAGGATCAGTGATGATCACATCGGGCCGCCCCCGCTCACTGAAGAGGGTGTCATTGAAAATATTCCTGATGTCACCCGCGAGAAAGCGGACGTTGCCGATCTTGTTCTCCAGCGCATTGACACGGGCGTCGGCAACCGCCTCCTCTATATACTCTATACCCGTGATCCTGCCGGCCCCCGATGCCAGGTAACAGGCTATGGTGCCTGTGCCGGTGTAGAGATCGTATACATTCTCACTGCCGGACAGCTGTGCCATCTCCCTGACAACTGAATAGAGCCTCACCGCCTGACTGCTGTTGGTCTGGTAAAACGACTTCGGTCCTATCCTGAACCGGAGCCCCTCCATCGCCTCGGTGATGTATCCGCTTCCGGCATAAAGGACAGGTGTAAGATCCGAGATGCTGTCGTTTTTCTTGATGTTTATAATATAGTGTAGTGATGTTATCTCAGGAAAACTATCTGCAAGGTGTCTCAGCATCTTCTCCCTCTCCTCACCGTGGCTGTCCGTTGTCACCAGCACCACCATCACCTCGCCGCCGGCCGTCCTTCTTACAATAAGGTTGCGGAGGAATCCGCGCTGCTCCCTGAAATCGTAGAAGGGCAGATTCCGCGCAGCAGCATATCTCCGTGCCTCGTTCCTGATCTCATCAGTCGGCCCGCCCATCAAAAGGCACTCATCTATATCAATAGCCTTGTCAAAGACCCCGGGAATGTGAAACCCCAGGGCAGGCCTCTTCCCCAGCTCTGCTCCCGAAGCCACCTCCTCACGCGTCAGCCAGCGCCTGTCCGAGAAGGTGAACTCCAGCTTGTTGCGGTAGTCGTACAGCTTCTCCGACCCGATGATCGGGTCAACCTGAGGAATGGCCGTATGGCCTATGCGGGTAAGATTGTCCCTCACCTGCTGCTCTTTATAGTAAAGCTGCTTTTCATAGGGCAGGTGCTGCCACCGGCATCCGCCGCAAACCCCGAAGTGGGAACAGGGCGGAATGATCCTGTCTGGCGAAGGAGAGGTCACGGCCAGAGCCACCCCCTCCATATACCTTTTTTTCTTTTTGGTGACGCGCACGTCAACCACATCACCCGGTATCATCCCCGGCACGAAGAGGACCATCTCGTCAACCCTGGCAATGGCGTTGCCCTCCGACCCGATGTCGATGATAGTAATACCCCTGAGTATGGGCAACTGCTTCTTCCTTCCCACCCCGTAGTTACCTGTTGATGCTGAAAAACTCCAGTCCCGCAATTCCTGCAGGAACGATGCCGCCTGAATGATCATAACCCACCATGGGCAGGTAGGTGCATGTAAGAGGATTGCTGCCGGCGGCGGTCATGGCATCATGCATCCTTTCCGACAATGCCGGAATGACGTAGGTGTCAGCCGTACCGTGCATGAAGAGGAGCGGCACATCACTGTCCCACCCTTCGATGCTGTTGGCAGCAAGGGCGTTTCGCACATCCAGGTATGCCGGAGAGGTGGCATGTCCGGAGATATATTCAGCCCGGAACAGCCCTGAGATGTTAACCGTCAACTGATCATTTATCTGATCTGAAGAGTGAAGCCCGTCATACAGTCCCGGAATGCGCCCTGCATAGGGATCATTGAAGAGGTCTGTCAGTGAACTGGAATAGACGCCGTACTCACTGTAGGCGTTGGCAATATAGCACAGGAAGACAGGCATCGGATATTCCGTCAGCCCCAGCACATAATCGTTGAAATAGCTCATATCGTACGGTCCGGCCCCGCAGGCAGCAGCCCTCACCGTGAAGTCGGAGGAGTAGTCCTGCTCCAGTGCCTCAAGCAGTGCAAGTGTTGCCCATCCCCCCTGGGAATAGCCCATCAGGTAGTAATCGCCTGTAACTTTAATATCCTTCGCTACATCGTCGTCGAATTCGCCCACAGCATAAAGCATGTCGACAAGTGTCTGAACAGTCGATTCCTTGTGTAGGTAAGGATGTGCCATATCTTCGCTGGCGCCAAAGCCAAGGTAATCAGATATGATCACAACATACCCTGTGGATGCAGTGAATTGCAGCAACTGGTACGGCTGGTAGTCCGGATCAGCCGTGGGCGCATTGGCATGCAGGGTGTTGGTCCCGTTCTGAAAAGAGAGCACGGGGTAGTCTCCCGGTGCCGAGGGTATGATGACCAGGCCGGAGGCAATTTTCTTCTCCCCCAGGAAAGTGGTGTTGTAGGTGATGCTGTATACATTCACTCCGCTCTCTATCTCATCTATCATCACTGCAAGTTCAGGATATATCAGTGCACCCCAGGTGGCCAGGGTGACCATGTTCTCTTTGGTTCTCATAAAATCCAGGGTTGATGACAGCAGCCAGGTGTTGTCTTCAAACGGATCAGGCTCCTCCTCTTTGCTGCACGACTGCATCAGGAGCAGAGGTATCAGGAGAAAGAGCAATGCCGGCAATTTCAGATTCTCTTTCATGACTTCAGGATTGCTTATACAAAAATAACGTAAATAAACGGGATGGAGTATGATTCGGGGCGATTGACAGCACTTCAGCTTCCGGAAACGCCTTGCGGCTATCGGGGCAAGCTCTGCCACGCTGGGGTCGGGGGGCGTGTGTTGGTTTTGTGGAGAAGGATGGGACCTTTTTTCTATCTTTGCCCCTCAAATATCCACCTCCGGATGGTCTCGGTCAACAATGTTTCGGTTCTCTTTGGCAGCTTTATCCTGCTGGATGAGGTCTCCTTCCTCATTACCCGCCAGGAACGTATTGGCCTTACGGGAAGGAACGGCGCCGGGAAATCGACACTGATGAAGATCATCGCCGGGATACAGGATCCTACCAGCGGGTCTGTAGAACGTCCCCGTGAGCTCACCGTCGGTTACCTGGAACAGCAGATGACGGTGTCCGACACCACCACGGTGATGGAGGAGACACTCACTGCCTTTGCAGAGATAAAAGCCCTGGAACAGGAGATCGCCCATGTCACAAGGGAGATAGCCGAACGGACCGACTATGAGAGCGAGAGCTATCATAATCTGTGCGACAGGCTTCACAATGCCGGAGAGAGGCACCAGCTGCTGGGTGGCGGCGACTACACAGCGCTGGCCGGTCAGACATTGGCGGGCCTCGGGTTCAGTCCCGCGGAGTTCAACCGCCCTACCCGGGAACTCAGCGGCGGATGGCGCATGCGTGTCGAGCTGGCAAAAATACTTCTCCGCAAACCCGACCTGATACTCCTGGATGAGCCAACCAACCACCTCGACATTGAGTCAATCATGTGGCTTGAGGGTTTCCTCGAGACATACCCGGGTGCTGTGATACTTGTCTCACATGACCGCACCTTCCTCGACAACGTGACCCGCCGTACCGTAGAGATTAGCCTCGGCAAGGTATATGACTACCGGGTGCCCTATACACAATATACTGTGCTGCGGCGCGAACGGCGCGAGCAGCAGACGGCTGCCTACCGTAACCAGCAGAAGATGATAGAGGACACCGAGAAGTTCATCGAACGGTTCAGGTACAAGCCTACCAAGGCGGTGCAGGTGCAGAGCAAGATCAAACAGCTGAAGAAGATAGAGCGTATAGAGATCGAAGACGAGGACACGTCGGCCATGAACATACGCTTCTCCCCCGCCCCGCGATCGGGGACGGTGGTTGTGGAGGTTGCTGAGGCTTCGAAACGGTACGGCAACCACCTGGTGCTTGACAGTATCTCGCTCAAAATAGAAAGGGGTGAGAAGGTGGCTTTCGTGGGACGCAACGGTGAGGGCAAGACCACCCTTGCACGTATGATCCTCGGACAGATAGACCATGAGGGAACGGTAAAGAGAGGTCATAATGTTTCAACAGGATACTTCGCACAGAACCAGGATGAGCTTCTCAATGATGAGCTGACGGTCTTTGATACGGTCGACAGGATAGCCCGCGGCGACATCCGCACCCGCCTGCGCGATATCCTCGGTGCCTTCCTCTTCCACGGCGACGACATCGACAAAAAGGTGAAGGTGCTGTCCGGCGGGGAGCGCTCAAGGCTGGCCATCGTTCAGCTGCTGCTCGAACCCTATAACCTGCTGCTGCTAGACGAGCCTACCAACCATCTCGACATTCGCTCCAAGGAGATCCTCAAGCAGGCGCTGAGAAAATTTGATGGCACATTAATTGTGGTTTCGCACGACAGGGATTTTCTCGACGGGCTGGTAAACAAAGTTTACGAGTTCCGCCACAGGAAGATCAGGACTCACCTCGGAGGAATAGCCGAGTTTCTCAGGTCGAGGAAGATAGAGTCGCTGAGGGAGCTCGAGATGAGATCCGCTCCCGGTGCAAAAAAGAGCGGTGCGGCGGGCCGTGTAGGCGTTAAGGCAGGTGCAACAGGAGGCAAAGCAGGCGTGGCTGGAGGCAGACCAGGTGAGGCGCACGGCAGATCAGATGCGGGCGGCAAAACCGGTGCGGGCGGCAAAACCGATGCGGGCGGAAAAACCGGTGCGGGCGGAAAAAAAGGCGCCGCGGGCAACATTGGCAAGGGAGACAGGCCTGATGCCGGTGGCGGCAAAGCAAAAGTCAGGGGCGGAGATACGGCAAAAGGCGGAGCAGCAAACCGTGCAGCACAAGCCCAGGAAGTTGGGCCGGCAACCGTGGCGGACTCCCGGCCGGAGAATGAAACTGCATCGGCAGCAGGAACCACCGGCAGTGACACCCCGCAGCAGAGCAGCAAGATGCTCTACCTTGAGAAAAAGGAGACCGAGCGAGTCTACCGCAGATTGCGGAGAGAGACCGAAAAGTGGGAGACGGAGATAACGGTGACGGAGAAGGAGATAGCGGATATGGATGCCAGGATTGCAGCAGGAGAGAGCAGCGCAATGAACGACCCGTCATTCTTCAGCCTCTACGAGGAGAGGAAGAAGAAGCTGGAGGATCTCATGCAAAGCTGGGAAGAGGCCCACGGTGAGCTTGAGACCTTCATGACAGAATATATGAATGACAATGATAACATTTGAGAGGAACTACCCCGTCAACATCTTCAACACCGACATTACCGGCAGACTCAGTCCCGGCGCCATGTTCAACTTCTTCGAGGACCTGGCGGGAAGACATGCCAATGAGTTGGGATGGGGTCGTGACAACCTGATGAATAACGGCTCCTTCTGGGCACTGTCAAGAATGACAGTGAAGGTGGAACGTCTTCCCCTGGCACTGGAGGAGCTGACACTGCGCACCTGGCCCAGAGGCACCGACCTTATATATGCACTGCGCGACCTGGAGATGTATGATGCTGCCGGCAACAGGCTGGCAGGTGCCTCTTCATCATGGGTGATAGTCGATTACCACACCCGTAAGGCCCAGAGGCCTGACAGGGCCCTGGCAGACCTGAACATGATGTTTCCGGAGAAAAAGGCAATCGGCACCAACTCCCGGAAGGTTCCGCAACTGCCCGCAGGCGATCACCGGGTCACCACTCTCAGGGTGATGCTTGACGACATCGACGTCAACAGTCATGTTAACAACGCCCGTTATGTTTACTGGGCCATCAACTGCTATGAACCGGATTTCCTCGGCACCCACACTCCTGATATCATCGAGGTGAATTATATCCAGGAGGGACACCTTGGAGAAATGGTAAGCATTGTTACCGGGGCCCCTGCCGGCCCGGAGAGAGCATTCATCCACTCGGTAAGGAGGGAGAGTGACGGCGGGGAGCTCTGCCGGCTAAGGATGAGCTGGAAAGAGAACAGGCTTTGAAATCTTTATTAACTTTATGCCATGGCAAGGCACCTGAAAAATAAAACAACAGCACTCCTCACCGCGGGGATAATCGCGTCGCTGGCCTGGTCATGCTCGGTGACGCAGAATGCGACGGACACCAAGGATATGTCCTATATCTACAACCCGGCAAGGAATGTCTTCACTCCATACATCTCCGTATTCAATGAAGATGCGGAGACCTCGCTGCTGACGATAGCCATTCGCAGGGGAGAGCTCTACTTCTCGCAGGCAAACCCGGAAGGGGTTCCAATGGCCTCCATGCTTGTGTCCGTCAGGCTCTTCAACAATACCCTCGGGGGTGTGCTGGCCGATACAGCCCGTTACAAGTATGAAATACCACGTGAGGATGTGGGAGGTGAATATGCCTTCCGCCTACCCCTCAAGACCGTCGAGGGCAATGCCTACACGGCAGAGATAAAGTTAATCGACCTGATAAGGCAAAGAACACTGCAGACCTTCGCCGATTTTGAGCGGACAGGCAGATACAGTAAGCTGAACTTTAAGATCAGGGATCACTTCAGCAAGAATGAGATTCACAGTCCTGTGGTAAGGCAGGACCAGTATTTCAACATCATCAGTCCCTCACTGCAGCCTGACACCGTGTGGCTTTTTTATTACGGTGAGGTCGCGGAGATACCTCCTGCCCCATCGACAATACTTCCTGAGGTAACCATGGCGCCGGAGCCGGATAGAATAGTGCCTCTTGCCATCTCTGACACACTCCCGGTGATGCTTCCTGCCCGTGGAATCTATATGTTCTCAGTTGACAGCCTCATTAGGGAAGGCCTCGTGCTATTCAACTTCGGGCCCGATCATCCCTCTATGAACTCTCCCGAGACCATGATTCCTCCGCTGGCCTATCTTGCAACACCTGATGAACTGGATACCATGCTTGCCTCGGTAAAACCCAAACTGTCGCTCGACCACTTCTGGCTTGAACGGACCGGCGGAAGCATAGAAAGATCTAAAGAGCTGATAAGAATTTACTACAACCGGACTCTCTTCTCAAACTTCTACTTCAGTTCATTCAAGGCCGGCTGGTTGACGGACAGGGGGATGATATACATAATCTACGGACCCCCTGACAAAGTGTACAAAAACGCCGAAGGCGAGAGCTGGGGCTACAGGAAGCCTCCTGTCAAAAGCCGCTGGGGATCACGTTACACCTTTGAGGATCAGTATCTCTGGTTCAACTTCCGGAAGGAGAGAAATCTCTTTTCAGACAACCACTTCGTGCTTAACAGGGCAGGTACTCCCATCAGCTATTGGGATGTTGCGGTGGCACGCTGGCGCGAAGGAAAGGTCTTCAGGCTTGATAACCCGGAGGAACTGAAATGATATACAGCGAGAAGGAGTTTATCTTTGGAATGCACCCTGTGCTGGAGGCGATCAGGGGCGGAAGGCAGATTGACCGCCTCCTGGTACGTCGCGGCCTCCGCGGCGGATCATACCACGAGCTGATGAAGGTGGTTACTGAGTTGGGTGTTCCCTGGCAGGTGGTGCCGCCGGAGAAGCTCGACAGCATAACGCGCAAGAACCACCAGGGAGTCATCGCATGGCTGTCGGCAGTAGAGTTTCAGGATATTGAAACAATCCTGCCGCGTATCTTTGAGGAGGGAAGGGACCCGCTGCTGCTGATGCTCGACGGTGTCACCGATGTGCGCAACTTCGGTGCCATAGTACGCTCAGCATCCTGTTTTGGAGCCGATGCCGTCATCATCCCTGAAAAGAACTCGGCAAGGATATCACCCGACGCCGTAAAGGCCTCTGCTGGCGCTCTCAGCACCTTCCCCATTTGCCGGGTCAAAAGCCTGACAAGATGCCTTACTTTCCTGAAGGAGTCCGGTGTCAAAGCCGTGACGGCCACCGAAAAGGCACACACGAAAGCGTCGTCGGCAAATCTATGCGGACCGGTATTGGTGATACTGGGTTCGGAGGAGAAAGGCATCAGCCCCAAGCTGACAGAGATGTCTGACCTTCAGGTGTCAATCCCCATAACGGGTGCAATTGAGTCTCTGAATGTCTCCGTCTCAGCCGGCATCATCCTGTATGAAGTGGTGAGACAGAGAGGTAGCTCCGGGAATTAAGAGTTAAGAGTTAAGAATTAAGAATTGATAATTTGCCACTTAGGCTGGCGGACTTTACCACCTCGGACTGCATGACCCCATGACCGCATGACCTTTGGACTTCAGACTTCAGACCTTCGACCTAATTATCCCCCTTATCCTGTCATCCAGCTGCCGCTGGTCAGCGGTGAATGATGCGATGCCTGCAAGGGTCAACAGAGTGTCGGAAGCCAGTTCACCTGATATAATACGTTCCCTCCACGATGAGAGCACCGGGATCTTGCTCTCCGCTGCCAGACGTTCATTATCCTCACGGCTCATCCGAGGGAACATGTCGCCCAGTCCTGCCTCATGCGCCCTTGCCACCAGTTGCTCACCCGTGGCCGGCATCTGCCTGTCCAGCGAGCGTCCGAGATCAATTACCTCCCTGGGCACCTCCCAGAACTTCTCTATTGCCAGCCCTGCAACATCACCGTTCAGCGGAACATCATAGTGTCTTCCAATCCTGCTGTCGAAGAGACCATTGAGCTGTTTCCTGCCTGCAGCAGCCACCTTTGGCGGCATGGTGAATACATCAGTGCCGGCGAGCAGCTCCAGCTGATTGTAATTTCTCAGGCTGGCAGCTATCTGCCTGGTCTTCCACCTGTTTTCCGCCGAGAGGCGGGTGACCCAGGTCTGAGAGTGCAGCACCGCATTTTCACCTGCGCCCGTTCCGTCACCGATACCGTTGTCGGCGATGAATGCACCTATCCTCCCAAGAAAAACATTAAGGTAGTCAGGTTTGGCAACCAGGGTGACCAGGGCATTCTGCCTGGCACTGAATTCAAGGGTGAAGTTTATCCTGACACCCTGCTCACGAAGCCTGCGTGCACCGATGAGTCCCTCAGGAGTGTAGGGTACCTTCACTATGAACTGTTCGGGACAGAGCTCCCTGTAGCGGATACCGTAAGAGACGATCGCATCGATGTCATACGCAGTGTCTGTGTGCAGCTCCACGCTGACCATGCCCCCGAACTTCTTCGCCAGGCGTAATCCGTGACGGGCATTCAGGATAAAGGCAATCTCTTTCACCTGTTCATTGGCGGGCAGGTCCCTCACTATCTCCAGTGCCCTGGGGATAAAACCGTCATAGATACCCTTTTGTATCTCATTGTTAATAAGAGTGTTATTTGTAGTCAGCGCAGTCATCTCAGCGGTCCAGTTGGCCTCTGCCTCCTCCATATCGCCGGTGTCGAGCCACAGTTCCGTACCGGTGGAGCGCAGCGCCTGCCAGAAGGGGTCATACCTGGGGGTAACAGCAGAATCGTCAATACCTGATCTGATAAATGCTGCAAGCTTCTCTTTGTGAGTGTCATTCATGGCTGTAAGGGTTATCTGTATCGTTTTAAAATTTCAAGGTCACTGCCTGCCGGGGTCTGGAAAAGCCTCAACCCGAACCGGCCTGCAATGGCATAGGTATAGTCAATGACATCCGACTGGACTCCCTCGAACGGTACCCATGAATGGATTTTGCTGAAGCAATATATTTCCACAGGCAGACCCGCTTCCGTTGATGGCATGTCGCGCACCATGATCGGCATCCTGGTGTCTATGTTTTTATGGTTGCGGAGGTACTCAACCATATATGCCCTGAAGGCGTGCAGGTTGGTCAGCGATGTCGTATCTCCTCTTTCAACAGCCTCCAGCGCATCCCTGTTTTCCTCTATCCACCCGGCTGTCAGCGGAATGCAGCCTATCTCTTTAAGTAGCTCCGGAGTGAGAAAGGCAATTGATCTGACATCGATCCTTATCTCCCTCTTGATCCTTCTCACCCCGGCATCCTCCATTCCCCTCCAGTTCTGGAAAGATTCCGTCACCAGGGCATATGTGGGAACAGTGAGGATGGTCTTGTCAAAGTTCTCAACCTTGACTGTATATAGGGTTATGTCAATCACCGTTCCGTCAACGTTCCTGCCTGGAATGGTGATCCAGTCACCGAGTTTGACCATGTTATTGCCTGCCAGCTGTACACTGGCAACGAGGCCGAGTATTGTATCCTTAAAGATGAGGGCAAGGACGGCAGTGGCAACACCGAGGCCGGTTACCACATTGACCAGCGATATTTTAAGGAGTACTGATACAACCGCCAGTATGCCGGTGAATACCACCAGTACCTTTGCCACCTGTACATACGGCTTTATCGACCTTCCCCTCGATATCGGATGGGATAACCACACCTGATGCCACCCTTCAATGAAGGAGCTCAGGGTGAGGGTAACGAAAATAACGATATAGAGTGCTGAGGATTTCTGTACAAAGCTGAGCCACCCCGGATTCTCCCTGAGCATTAGGGAAGCCATCTTCCACACTACCAGACCAGGAACAATCAGAGCGAAATTGCGAAACATCTTTGTCGCAAGAAATTTATCGTCGTAAGGCGACCGGGACCGTTTCACGATTGCGGAGAAGACCCTGACTATGATGGCGCGCGTGAATATCATCGAGAACCATGCAACAAAGGCAACCGCCAGCACCAGCAGCAGTGTGCTGACCCAGGAGACAGTCCCGGCAGAGAGGCCGAGATTCGTCAGCAACTCCCTTACAATCATTACAGGATCAAATTGACGGAACATGCATGTGCTCTGTTGGTACGGCCGTGAAATTACAAATTATCTTTTTTCATGCCTGACAGTTTAGTACCTTTACGTCATTAAACTGTTAAAATATGAGAATCTTCTCTCTTTTCACGATGGCTCTGATGGCTATGACCATGCAGGCACAGGTGGTTTTCGACGACTATTTCACTGACCAGACTCTCAGGTTTGATTTTATGCTTGCGGGAAACAGCACCGCCACAAAGGCCTATCCGGTATCACTGAAGCAGGAACCCTTCTGGGGTGGGTCGCTCATCAACCTTACAGACCCCTTTGGATACGGCAATTTCAGGTATGAGGTCTATGATGATTCAACAGGCACACTTCTCTATTCCCGCGGTTTCTGTACCCTTTTCCAGGAGTGGCAGACGACGGCAGAGGCAAAAGAGATGGAGAGGAGCTTTCACGAAGTGGCTACCTTCCCCTTTCCGAAGAACAAGGTAAAATTTGTGCTTGACATTCGCGGTCGCGACGGGAAATTTACAAGGCTCTATGAAACAGTCATAGACCCTGACAGCTATTTCATTATCAGGGAGAAGCCAGAAGCAGCGCTTGCATCGCGCATCTGCGGATCGGGTGACCCGCATACGTCACTTGACATAGCGTTTGTTGCCGAGGGATATACCAGGGAGGAGATGGACAAATTCAGGTCGGACGTCAGGCGCATGGCTGACATCATGTTTATGGAACTGCCATTCGACAAATACAGGGATAGGATCAACATATGGGCCATTGAGGCTCCCTCACAGGAGTCGGGCACTGATGTTCCCGGCGAGGGAATTTATGTCAACACTGTTCTGAGCTCAAGCTACTACACCTTTGATGTGGACAGATACCTTACCACACAGGACATCCGGGAGGTGAACGATTATGCCGCTGCCGCTCCCCACGACCAGATAGTTGTGCTCATCAACAGCCCCAGATACGGCGGCGGCGGTGTCTATAACTATTACAGCGCCGTGACTGCTGACCATCAGAACACTCCGCAGGTATTCATCCATGAGTTCGGCCACGGGTTTGCCGGGCTGGCTGACGAGTATTACGCTTCTGAGGTGGCCTACGAAGAGTTTTACCCGCTTGATGTTGAGCCCTGGGAACCGAACATCACCACACGTGTCAATTTCGACGCCAAATGGAAAGATCTGATAGCCAGATCAGTTCCCGTTCCCACACCCAACAGTAAAAAATATACCGGCGTCACCGGGCTATTTGAAGGTGGTGGTTATTCCGCAAAGGACATCTACCGTCCCTCATACGACTGCCGCATGAAGAGCAACCAGGCAGAGACATTCTGCGAGGTATGCCAGCGGGCTATCGAGCAGATGATACTATTCTATCTTAAATAGAAGGCAATAGAGGGCCGAGCGTGAAAAAATGACCCTGTGGGCCATTTTAGCGAAGGAGCCAGCTTGCGGGGAGGGCAGTAGGCAGTTGTGTTGGCAACAACCTGCAGTCTGTGGACTTGTTTTTAACTCAGCATACTAATGAATTGGAAAAGGGACTCCATCATGGAATCCCTTTTCACTATTGCCTATTGCCTGTTGCCTAGTGCCTGAAGAAGACTATTTTTTCTTCTCCCCTCCCGAGGTAGGTGGTTTGGCTATTGAATCACGCATGCCCGTGTCAGCCTCGATATTCTTCATCCTGTAATAGTCCATGATTCCGAGGTTGCCAATTTTGAAGGCGTGGGCCATTGCCAGCGGTATCTCCACTTCTGCCTCTATGACCTTGGCGCGTGCTTCCTGTGCCTTGGCCTTCATCTCCTGCTCATAGGCGACAGCCATGGCGCGGCGTTCCTCTGCCTTGGCCTGGGCGATGTTCTTGTCGGCATTGGCCTGATCCATCTGCAGTACGGCACCGATATTCTTGCCTATATCAATATCAGCAATATCAATGGAGAGGATCTCGAAGGCGGTTCCTGCATCCAGTCCTTTTTCAAGCACTGTCTTGCTGATCCGGTCAGGGTTCTCCAGCACCTCCTTATGACTGTGGGCCGAGCCTATCGATGAAACTATCCCTTCTCCCACGCGTGCCAGAACGGTCTCTTCACCGGCACCACCCACCAGCTGCTTGATGTTTGCTCTGACAGTCACCCTGGCCTTGGCAATCAGCTGTATGCCATCGCGGGCAACGGCCGTTACCGGAGGGGTGTCGATCACCTTTGGGTTAACGGACATCTGCACTGCCTGGAAGACTTCGCGTCCTGCGAGGTCAATGGCAGTGGCCATCTTAAAGGAGAGGTCTATATTTGCCTTGTTGGCAGAGACCAGCGCATGAACCACCTGCGGGACATGCCCCCCCGCGAGATAATGCGCTTCAAGTTCATCCCGGTTCAGTTTGATTCCTGCCTTGTCAGCCTCGATCATGGCACTCACCACTATTGAGGGCGGCACCTTCCTCCACCGCATGAAGATAAGCTGCAGGAGACTGATCCTGACACCCGATACAAGTGCCTGAAACCAGAGTCCGATAGGGATGAAGTAAAGGAGTATCCAGAGCAGGATCACTGCCCCGACGATGATAATCACATAAATGCCTATTCCACTCATAATTATTTAGTTATTGGTTTTACAATCAGCTTGTTGTCGTCGATCCTTATTACCTCTATCTCCTGCCTGGGATCGATCAGTATATCTATAGACTTGGCTTCAAAATACTCCCCATTGACCAGGACCTTGCCTCCGGGAGCGAGACGGGTCACCGTTACTCCCCTGTCACCGGGTTTAACCCTGCCCTCCTGCCCGCCTACGTTATCTACCTTACTGTCAATGGAAGTTTTAAGCATCATCTTATTCCATGTACCTGCCTTGAGCATGAGTACGGTCATAACAATCATGAGGATCAGTGTGGACCCGAGTACAATAAGACCTGCCTGTGTACCAAAGGTGGTGAATGCAAAAACGATGGCTGTTACCAGGCAAAGGGCACCGCCTATTCCTGCAATGGTGACACCGGGAATAAGCACGAACTCAATGACGAAGAGCAGCAGCCCCAGTATGATCAGAAAAATAATTAGTCCCAGTGACATCTCTTTCTTCCCTTTAAATTACTACTGTTTCAAGGCTCAGTTCCTTCAGTCTCATACTCATTTTTCCAAGTGTGGCAGCATCTCCTACCTTGACCACGCATCCTCCCTTGATGTGGGTAAGCACAGCGCACTGCTCTGCCTGTATCTCATCATGACCACACACGTCTACCAGTGAGGAGATAACGTGTTCAAAGCTGTTGACGTCATCATTGACGAGAAGAAGAGACCTTTCATTCTCCTCTCCTTTTCTGTTGCTCTCCGGTCGCGGTGCTTTCTTAGTCATCAGGCATTCTTTTAAGAAGTTCCCTGGCTGCCTCAACCGGTATCTCGTACATGCCTACCCATGCTGCAACCCTGGCAGTATTGTAGCCGTTTCGTATCAGTAGCGAGACGTAGTCTTCGGCGCTCTCAAATGTAATAAAATTCCCAATCAGAAACACCGATTCCCCCTCGTTGTTTTTAATTATGTCAAGTCCTCTCTGTCCGGCCAGCAGTTCAATTTTCTCAATCATTTCAGGTGCAGGGTTGTCACTGCGCAACACCTCTGCCCTGAATGAGAGGGTTCCGACAGGACGGGTCTCTGCCGGTGGGGACTCCTTTTCTGCGGCAGAGGACTCTCCCTGAAAGGGCAGCGATTTGGCACTCCACTCCTTTTCGAGCTGTGCTGCTCTCTCCATGGAGACCCGTACATCATTCATCAGGGCAATGACAAAGGCATCTGGAAAACCGGCCTCACGGGCTTTGGGCAGTACCTGCCTGGCATCCTCAAGACGGCGGAAGAAACCGGTATAGTAGAATGTGATGCCAGTCTCCTTCTTCAGTTTTCCGTAGACAGGATACATCCCTCTAAAGAGTGATGGATTGAGGGGGTTCTTGAATGCGGCTACCTGAATAGTATAGACCAGTCCTTCAGGAAGAGGTATATCTATTGGAACAGGGTTGGCATCGCTGTATGCCGGCTTTTGCCGGACTTCAAACAGTGATAGGAGCTGTGGCACCGGATCGGGCGAGGATGCTGGGGTCTGGGGCTGTGCTGTATCCGCATTGGTGGCAGGTGTTCGCGACTGTGCTTGATTCTCAGCGGTGGACGGGGTCCGCGACTGTGCCGTACCGGGAGTGGTTGCGGGAGGAAGGCCCGGGGCCATGGTTGTGGCAGATGATGGTGCTTCTTCCTGTCCGGATGGCTGTTGAATTTGGATTACAGTTTCGGTTCCCTGTTGCGGCCTGCCGGCAGTGTCACCCTCAAGCTGCAGAAAGAGTGCGTCAGCCTCCGCCTGCTTTGCGTCAGCCTTCTCACGGCTTTCAGCTGCTCTCCTTTGCATTGCCTCATCTGACTCGGGAGCCATCTTATCCAGCTCACTTGCCTCAACGTCAGCAATGGCCGCCAGTGAGTCAGCTTCATGCTGCACTTTAACCGCAACGGCAAGCACCCTCTCATAATCTTCTGGTCTCCTTGCGGACGAGGGCTCCGTGCTTCGTCCTCCGGAGCCCTGGCGGAGGGAGGTATCGTTCGCCGAAGCCCCGACGGAGGAGGGCTCTGTGCCTTTTACTACGGATTTCTGCCGAATGAGGGTCCCGCCCCCCGAAGCCCCGACGGAGGAGGGCTCTGTGCCCTGTGAACTCTTTTCCGTGCCCGGTGCCCTGCGCTCCTGGCTCTCTGCAACAGTTGCAACCTGAACCACATCCATCGCTCCCTCCCCTCGCGCACACTGATCAATATAGCCCTGAATGTCATACTCCTGAGCCAGCCTCCTGCCTGCTACCCTCGCAAACCTGTTGTATGCATCCCTAGCATCATAAAAATTACCGCTCATCTGCAGCGCCCGCCCGTAGTAGAACCATACTTCATCAGGCACACTCTTTATGTTGACAGAGCTGTTGATGGCCGATCCCAGCAGCTCTACTGCACGCGGCATATCGCGCTGCAACTCCGTCAGGCAGGCTCCGGTGTAATACTTGTATACCGGATCCCGCGAATAGAGAAGCAGAAGTCCGTTGAAATGAGCATATGCAGCCTCGTAATTACCCCTGTTCCATGCAGCCTCTGCTGCAGCCTTCGAAGGCTGCAGCGCACCCTCCTGACCCTGCAGCGGCCACGATTGCAGGAGTAGCAATAATATCATTGCCGCGAACCATCCGGAGGCCTCTCTGTTAATAACTAAGAGAGAGAAATTTTTTACGATAGATGATAACTTCATACCTTTACCAGTCTTAACAAAAATACAAAAAAGTGATGACCCAGCCCATACCCGGCACACCCGCACCGCAGTTCGAGGGTACCGACCAGAACGGTAACAGCGTAAAGCTAAGCAGTTACCTCGGAAAGAAAGTTGTGCTTTATTTTTACCCGAAGGATAACACCCCCGGCTGCACCGCCGAGGCATGCAGTCTCAGGGACAACTATGATGAGCTGCTGAAGCAGGGATTTGCGGTCCTGGGTGTCAGTCCTGACAGCGTGACATCACACGGGAAATTTGCTGCCAAGTATGAGCTCCCCTTTCCGCTCCTCGCCGATCCTGAGAAGAAAATTCTGACTGCGTATGGTGCCTACGGTGAAAAGACGATGTACGGGAAGAAAGTGACAGGCGTTATCCGCACCACCTTCATCATCGATGAGAAGGGAATAATAGAGAAGGTGATAAAAAAGGTCGATACGAAGGGTCATGCGCCGCAGATTTTCAAGCTTTACGGGAATGTCTAACTGCTATAAGAATAAGTAAATGGAAAGAAAAGAAGTAAACAAGGAGAAGCTCAAGGCACTGGAGGTGACTCTCGGAAAAATCGAAAAGGATTTTGGACGGGGTACCATCATGAAGCTGGGCGATCATGCCATTGAGAATGTACAGGTTATCTCAACCGGGTCGATCGGCCTCGATGCCGCACTCGGTATCGGCGGGCTGCCACGCGGCAGGGTGGTTGAGATCTACGGTCCGGAGTCGTCTGGCAAGACAACCCTGGCCATTCACGCCATCGCAGAAGCACAGAAGGCAGGCGGCATAGCCGCCATGATCGATGCCGAACATGCCTTCGACAGGTTCTACGCCTCAAAGCTTGGCGTCGATGTGGAGAACCTTCTTATATCGCAACCTGATAACGGTGAGCAGGCACTGGAGATAGCCGATCACCTGATCCGCTCCGGGGCCATCGACATCATCGTGATCGACTCGGTGGCGGCACTGACCCCCAAGGCTGAGATAGAGGGCGAGATGGGCGACTCGAAGATGGGACTCCAGGCCAGGCTTATGTCGCAGGCGCTGCGCAAGCTGACGGCCAACATCAACAAGACCAACACCACCTGCATCTTCATCAACCAGCTCAGGGAAAAGATTGGGGTGATGTTCGGCAATCCCGAGACCACTACCGGTGGCAATGCCCTGAAGTTCTATGCCTCCGTCAGACTTGACATCAGGCGTTCAAGCCAGATAAAGGATGGCGAGGATGCAGTAGGCAACCGTGTAAGGGTCAAGGTGGTGAAGAACAAACTGGCTCCGCCGTTCAGGAAGGCTGACTTTGACATACTGTTTGGCGAGGGTATATCCCGTACAGGTGAGCTTGTCGACCTGGGTACCGACTTCAACATCATCAAGAAGAGCGGATCGTGGTTCTCCTACGGTGAAACCAAGCTGGGCCAGGGGCGTGATGCCGTCAAGAAGATCATGGAAGATAACCCCGAGCTGGCTGACGAGATCAAAACAAAGATCACGGTGCAACTGAAGGAAAAAGTAAAATAATTTTTCAGTACAGAAAGTCAAAAAGTCACAGCGGGATCTCTCTTACTGCCCTGTTCCAATATTGTCAGGAACATATCCTTTCTGAATAAATGTTTAATCTCACTGTCCGTACCAAAGGATCAGTGCCAGGGACATTGTAATTTAGGCGCTCTGGTGTTTTCTTTCAGGTAAGAGCAGGCTGAAAAGCACGGCTGCAGTGAAGGCCAGTAGGTAGCTTGCGAGACGCTCTGACACACCCGTCGGGTCAGCCAGCCATGTCTTCCATATGATGGCTGATAGGGTGCCGGTTATCAGGGAGGCATAGACTCCTGCCCTCGAAAACTTCTTCCAGAAAAGTAAAAGCACTATTGCCGGGCCGAAGGAGGCCCCTATGCCGCTCCAGGCATAAGATACCAGGCCGTATACCGTGTCTTCCATCGTTAAAACCATCAGGAAGGCTACCACACCCACCATCAGTGTAAGAAACCTGTTGAGGAAGAGAAGTCTCTTCTCAGACATCGGTCTCCGCTGCAGGTTGCACCAGATATCCTCGGTGATTGATGACGAGACCACTATCAGTTGTGATGATGCCGTTGACATCATGGCCGACACGGCTCCTGAGAGCAGGATACCCGCCAGGAGCGGGTTGAGCAGGGTCATAACCATAATTGGCATTACCTTCTCCGAATCGGCAGCGATGGCAGCGGCGCCCTCACCCATCAGTCCAGCCTGTACCATCCTGAAACCTATGATACCGATGAGAAAGGCTCCGGTATAAGCCAGCAGGGTCCATCCTATTGCAACCACCCTTGCCCTCTTTGTCTCGGCAGGATTGCGCATGGCCATCATCCTGTTGAGCAGCTGCGGCTGACCGGTATAACCGAAAGCCCAACTCAGACCGTTTACCACCAGCAGGACCCAGGCTCCTTTCGTCAGCGTCGCAGAGGCTTCATGGAGTGCCACGTCGGAATGCATGAGGGCCTCTGCGAAGCCTATGCCGTTCGCTGCAGCGATGAACAGGGCAACTATCGGCAGCACCACGCACGTTATTATCATCAGGATAGCCTGAAAAGCGTCAACGGCCACCACAGTGATGAAGCCCCCGAGCATGGAATAAAGAGTTACGATGCCAGCACCAATCACCATGCCCCAGAAGGGTTCGATCTGAAAGGTGTCATTGAATATCTTTCCGGCGCCGCTGAACTGTGCGGAGAGATAGAGGACGAAGAATATGATTATGATCACCGACGACAGCAGTCCGATCTTCCTTTCGGAGCCGGGGAACGACCGGAAAAATAATCCGGAGACGGTCAGTGCCCCTGTTTTCTCGGTTACTCTTCTCAGGGGCTCAGCCATGAAGATCCAGAGGAAGAGGATACCGGAGACGCACCCTATGGCCACCCAGATGGCGCTCCATCCTTCGGTATAGGCAAAGCCTGTCAGTCCCAGCAGCAGCCAGGCCGACTCGCCCGTGGCTCTCTCCGATAGAGCCAGGAAGAGTCCGGGTATCTTTCTGCCACCCAGTACAAAGTCGGCGTTGGTCTTCGACCGGCGTGAGGCATAAACAACAATGGCTATCAGTAAAACGAGGTATCCGGCAAAAACAGTAATAAGCATGGCCTGTCTGGAATCAGGGGTTTTTCCGCCGGGCGCATCCGTTGCGAAAGCCTGAATCCAATTCAAATATAATTATATCGATGCTTAAAAAAAATTCCTCATAACACTCCATCAAAAAGTGGTCTGACCCTGAAAAAGGAAGTGGAGCCTGCACTCCACCCCGTAAACTACCTAAATCTAAGACTGT
>CALMRD010000289.1 GCA_937871625.1 uncultured Bacteroidales bacterium
GAAGAAGATGGGCGACATCAACTACCAGACCATACAGACACTCGACGAGTCACCCCTCAGGGCAGGACTGCTCTATGCGGGGACGGATGATGGCAGGATATGGCGTACCAAAGACGGGGGCAGGGCATGGACTGAGCTGAAGCCGAAAAATGTTCCGGTCAGATGGGTATCCAGGCTTGTCGCATCAAAATATGACCTGGGCACGGTCTATATGACTCAAACAGGAAGGCGCGATGACGATTTCCAGGTCTATATCTGGAAATCAACCGATTTCGGGGACACATGGACCGATATCTCAGGCAACATACCCGTGGGACCGGTCAACGTGATCAGGGAAGATCCGGTCAATGAGGATATTTTATATGTGGGTACCGATGCTGCAGTTTTTATCACTAAGGACGGCGGAGCGGCATGGAATCTGCTCGGAGACCTGCCCTTCGCCTATGTACATGATCTGCAGGTACACCCACATGACAACATGATAATCATAGCCACTCACGGACGCGGCATGTTTGTGCTGGACGCCAACCCGATCAACGAAAAGGACAAGATCCGCAGACCAAGGTGGTGATCAGGCCCGGTTGAGGGTAGTGACGGGACGGGACCGAACGGTCTGGAATGCGACAGGGTGTTAGAGAAGGGACTCTCTTTCTTCTGGTCAGCCATCCGGCAAGTGTCCGGACGGCTCAGATGCGTCTAAACAGGACCTTTATGGTTGTGGTGAGAGGTAGTAGAATGAGGTCAGGGAGAAGCTGACGGTAGTCTTCACCCAGTGCCACATCTCGATGTCCGCCTTAATTGATTCGCTGAACGGTATTGCATCCAGGATGCGGTACCGCATGTTGACGCTCATGCCGGGATGAAAGTTTCCGTATCCTGCCGGCTGTGCAATGAGCGGGTGATCAAAGGGCTCGGGCCGGCACCAGGCATAACCGAAATAGTCCTCCGTTCCGGTTCCGAACGATGAAGGGAATGACTCGCCGTCAACATAGATCTTCTCATCGCCTTCGCCCCACCAGGCATCGGCAGTGTTGAAGATTGTTATTGCATCACCGGCGTAGACTCCCCTGCCACTAAGCTCCGCGATGTTAACATCCGAGTGTAGTCCCGTGCCCCCGTTGCGCAGAGTCCCGGCAGTCTCAAAATCTGCATACTTCCGCCACGATGCTCCGAAGTGCATTGAGGATTCATCCCACAGGTATGGTGTCAGGGTCACTTCAGCCTTTATGCCTATGCTGTCACTGGTTTCGTTGAAGATGCTTACAGTACAGCTGTCACGGAAGGGCATGAGCCGGAATGAGCTCATTGTGCCGTCCGCTTCAGTGGCCGTAAAGCGGGTACTATAGCTGTTGTATGAATATCCTGTGCCGAAGAAGTCACCGGCAGGCACCTCAGCAGTTATGCGGCCGTCGAAGCAGAGGCGGATCACCGCACCTTTCAGCGTCGCCGCCGTATCAGGTGCGGCGAGCGACAGTGTTATGCTGCTTATGGCGAGGTCCTGCCCGGCGACCCTGACAGCACACTCCTCACCGGGAGCAAAGATACCTTCAGCGGATCTTTTCATCTCATCATTCACGCTGCTCCCGTTGCCGCCATCGGAGAGCAGGAAGGATGCACATTCCGATATTGCCAGGGTATCTGATATGAAGGACTCACTCCTGGCTGACTCAACCCTTGTGCCCTCCTCGTACAGTCTTGTGCCAATATTGTAATATATTGAAGGTGTGCGTCTTTCGGGAGTGATGACAATAGAATCGTTTTCCAGGGTGATCCTGCATTTTTCAGAGAAGGGGATGGGGAGGTATAGGTTGTATCCCCTGCGCTGTGGGTCTGTAAGGGGCGAGACGGAGCTGCTCAGCGGCCAGGGTGCCAGGATGCCCTCACCCAGCAGGGCTGGCGCCATGCCTTCAATTACAGGCTCTGCCACATTGTCGATATAGACCCTGATATATGAGTTCAGGGCGTTCACGTTGCCAAAGGTCATCCACCACCGGACTATGGCACCCGGTCCGTCTGCCTCCAGCATTACATACTCATGCCGGCCTTCATTGAATTCCTCCCTGACAAAGTGGGTATAATCATTATTTGCAAACCATCCTGCGCTGTCGGGGTGGATACTGAGCCTGTCATGGGAGCTGAACTGCAACAGCCGGTAGCCCGGATCGGGGAAGCGGGTTATGGCCTCCGGATCAGACATCTCCTTCAGCAGCGACCTGAACGTGATCACCCTGTCATTTCTGCACGAGGCAGTTGAAAGCAGGCAAAAAATCCCCGCTGCGATCACTAATAACGGTATTCTCTTCTTCATTGGATTATCTTGTCTCTGATTTATTGGTCTGATGGAACTCACATGAAGTCAAAGAATCAACCTGTTTGTGAGTAGCTGCTCATGCAAGTTTTATTGAGCAGGCCCTGGGACTAAAGTTACTCATTCGGGCAAAATATTTAAATTGCAATCCGGATAAAAAGAGAAAGAGATGAAAAAAGCCCTGGTTTTGCTGGCGGTGGTCAGCATGATGGCCTCATGCAGGCCCGTTTCAGAAGGATTCCTGCATACTGACGGCAGGCATATAGTCAACGGAAAAGGTGAATTTGTCCTGTTGAGGGGTATCGGCCTCGGAGGCTGGATGTTGCAGGAACCTTACATGCTTAAGCTCTCCGGTGTGGCTCCCGCACAGTATGATATAAAGAACAGGATAGCCTCACTTACGGGGGAGGAGAGATGCGCGGAGTTTTACGATGCATGGCTGGCCAATATGGTCACACGCAGGGATATCGACTCGCTAAAGGCATGGGGTTTTAATTCGGTAAGGCTCGCCATGCACTACAACCTGTTCACCCCTCCGGTTGAGGAGGAACCTGTGGCAGGGGAAAACAGCTGGCTGGAGAAGGGGTTTGTGATGACCGACTCACTATTAAGCTGGTGCTCGGCAAATGAAATATATCTTATTCTTGACCTCCATGCTGCACCGGGCGGCCAGGGAAATGACATTCCCATTGCTGATGTCGACACCACAAAAGCTAAGCTATGGGATAATGAGCTGAACCGGAAGAAGAGCGTCGCCCTCTGGGGCAAGCTCGCTGAGAGGTACAGGGGTGAACCATGGATTGGCGGTTATGACCTGATAAATGAAACGAATTACCCTCTTGAAGACAATGCTGAGCTGCGCCGGCTCTTTATCGAGATCACCGGGGCCATCCGGGCGGTTGACACCAACCACATTATTTTCATTGAAGGCAATCATTTTGCAACTGATTTCCGGGGAGTGACACCTCCATGGGATGACAATCTGGTATACAGTTTTCACAAGTACTGGAATCCCACAACTGTTGAAACCATTCAGAAGTATCTTGATATCAGGGATGAACATAATGTTCCGCTCTGGATGGGTGAGTCAGGCGAGAACAACAACGAATGGTACCGGGCTGCTGTTCAGCTTTTTGAGGCTGACAGCATAGGGTGGGCATGGTGGACGCTGAAGAAGCTTGGTTCAGAAAGTGGCATCATGAATGTCACCCCGCCTGAGGGTTACCTTCAGATCATTGATTACTGGAAGGGTACCGGGCCGGCGCCTTCACCTGACGAAGCACACGTGGCGCTGATGCAACTCACTGAAAACATACGCATAGAGAACTGCACCGTCAACTACGGTGTGCTGACCGCGTTGTTTGG
>CALMRD010000290.1 GCA_937871625.1 uncultured Bacteroidales bacterium
CGCCAGCTATATTGCGGGCTGTCAATCACAGTCACACAGGGTATGGCTATCTCTCCCCCGGACTTCTTCTGGGACGGCCATATCATCTGCATGAGTGTCTGAAATGCATAAAAGAGGCCGGCATCATCACCGGCACCTATGGCGATTACCTCACCGGTCACGACTATACTGTACGCCTCAGGTGAGGCAACCAGGCTGTCAAGCCTGACATCTATGATGTTACTGCCTCTGCCCTGCTGCAGCTCACTCAATGTGACACCCCTGTAATGCCTGCCCAGGAACCCGTTGAACATTTCAACAACGAAACCTGCCGATTCGAATGACGGATCGATGTATATACCGGTCTCAGAGCTGAGAAGAAACTCACCTTCTGCAGATTCCATCACTGTCGGCTTCGGGATCACGGACAAAGGCTCATAGTTTACCGGAGCACTGCGATCAGAGCATGAAAGCAATAGCGACAGCAATACCGGGAGCAAGGCTGCGACAGCTACTCCTTTTAATGAATAAGATTTCATAGCATTTCAAACTTTTAGAAATATCTTATAACGATACAGGAACCAGAGAAAGAGCCAGACCACGGCAATATAGCCCAGTGAGCTTATGAACGGCTGAATGACGGCCGGCGAAAGATCATATATACCTTTCAGGAAAAAGTCCCTGATGATGTCAAACCGCAGTATCCTGTGCTGCAGTACGTAGATAGTGATGGAGTTCATACCGATGACCACAAAGAAAAAGGCCCATTTTCTTACCCTCCACACATCGGTCACCAGGTAAAACACGCCCAGCAGCATCAGGCTCCATCCGCCGGCATACAGTACGAAGGAGCTGGTCCAGAGGCTCTTATTTATCGGGAAGAAGGTGCCCCAGAGCAATCCCGCAAGGAGGCTGACAATGCCTGCCCCGATGAGTATCAGTGCTTTCCCTGTCCCTGTCAGACCCCCTCTTTCCAGGCGGAGCAGGTGTCCGGCAAAGACACCGAGGAGGGCCGTGGATACGGCAGGGATGGTGCTCAGTATACCCTCCGGCTCATTGAATTCGGTATACATTGTTCCCGGAAGCAGCAGTCTGTCGATGTAGCCGGCCAGGTTACCCTCCGGGGTGAGCATGCCTGCTCCCTGTCCCGGCACCGGGACCAGGAGCATCAGCAGGCAGTAGACTATCAGCAGACCCCAGAACCATGCGACCTGCCATCTGATATCTGCGTTGAGGACAATCATCGCGGCAAGGAACCATGCAACACCTATCCTTCCCAGCACGCTGGCAAACCGCAGATTGTCAGGGTTCAGCTCCAGTATCCTGTTGACGAGCATCCCGAGTACAACCAGGACCAGCATCCTCTTCATTGCATGCAGGTATATCTTCTTCCGTGTCTCACCCCGGCTCTTCCGCGCCGCAAAGGAGTATGGCATGGAGACCCCGGCAAGAAAGAGGAAAAGAGGAAAGATCATATCATAGAAGGCGAAGCCGTTCCATTCCACATGATGCATCTGGGAGTTCATCCAGGTAAAGAGGGGCCACCCTGTTACTGTTGCCAGCGCCCATACAAGCTTCTGTCCCCCGGTGATCCAGAGCATATCAAACCCCCTTAGGGCATCAAGGCTGTAGAGCCTGCCTGATTCTGCTCTGGCTGAATTGGTTTTCTCCGCATTCATGGTGGTAGTATAAAAATGTAACAACTTACAGGTCAATGAAATCATTGACCAATACTGTCATTCCGTTCTGAAAACCGTAATACCTGACTTTATCGTTCTGATAACCTTCAATCGGCCACTCTCCTCTCTCATCATGATCAGGTCAGCCACTCCACCACGAGCCGGCAGGCAGTCGCCCGGAAGCCCCACCATGTTATATGGGGTCCTGCTGGCCATATCAAGTGCTTCGGCCACGGTGGCCAGTCCTTTGGCTGTGAGTGTTTCCACACAGTGCAACAGTGACTTACCCGATCCGGCAAGCATATCCGGGTTTCCCTTCACATGTAGCTTTCCGGCTTCGGTGAGGGTCACCTCGCCTCCTATGTGTGTGATATAGTCTCCCGGCGGCATCCCTGTAAGAGCGGTGGCATCGCTCACCAGGACTATCTTTCCCGGTTTCATCCTCAGGAAGACCTTCATCACCGCATCAGGGAGATGAAACCCGTCTGAGATCATGGAAGCATATAGTTCATCTACTGCCAGCTGTTCCCAAATGTAGTTACGGTGTCTTGGCAGCATCTGGTGGGATCCGTTGCCCAGGTGTGTCGAGAGGGTTGCCCCTGCCGCCACGGCCTCCCTGACCTGTTCGGGTGTGGCTGAGGTATGGCCTATGGCAACTGTCACGCCGCTCTCCGCTGCCTGCCTGATGAAACCGGCAGCTTCCGGCCATTCGGGGGAGAGGGTGATGATGCGTATCAATCCGCCACATGCCTCCTGCCATTCACAGAAGAGCTCCCAGTCAGGAGGTCTGACATGGTCAGCAGGATGTGCTCCCCGCGCACCATCCTGCGGAGAGATGAAAGGACCCTCGAGGTGAATGCCTCCCACGGCTGCTGCCACCTCGGGAAAGCGGCTGCAGGCATCGGAAATCGCACATAAAGACCTGCGTATGTTCTTCCCTCTGTTGGTGATGATGGTTGGAAAAAAGGTAGTCACTCCTTCACTCCACAACTTCACGGATATCTCCCTCACCGTCTCGGGAAGAAGGGGATCGTTGTTGAGATCAAGTCCCGCATAGCCGTTGACCTGCAGATCGGTCAGTCCCGGTGCGATGATCAGGTCTGTTTCACTGTCTTCGCCAGTACGCTCAACATCTTTTACCAGTCCGCCCTCCAGGGTGAGTTTTACCGGCTCCCCCGTCAGGTAAAGACGACCGAAAACTATATTGTCATTCTCCTGCATCATCACTCCTCCCTGTTAACTTCGTATCGAATCAAGCAGGGTGTCCACCTTTTCAGGTACCGCCCTCCTGCTCAGCAATCCGGTTGCAATATACAATATTAAGGAGGTAAAGAGAGGCACTCCCACCTCCAGGGCAAGCGAGGCCCCGGGGATGAGTTTTACGATTATAAATCCGGCAATACCGGCAACAATAGAGAGGATGGCAACCCTGCTGTCACATCTGCGGAAGGCGGGCAGCAGACCCAGGATCATCGGTATGGCTATGGGGCCAAGGAGAGCCGCAAACCATGATACTATAAGGCCGAACACACCTCCGAAGCTCTCTGCGTTGATTGCAATAAGTATGGTAAGTACGGTAAATGAGAAGGTCGATATCCTGGCAATCAGCAATGTCTTCTTCCGGCTGTAACTGCCAAACCCTTTGATAAAGCGGGGCATTATGTCGCGCGTAATGACGGCTGAAATGGTATTGGCGTCAGAGGAGGTCATTGAGAGTGTGTTTGTGAATAGCGACGCCATCACCAGCCCCACCAGCCCGGCAGGCAGGAACTTTATTGCCAGCAGTCCGTATGACCGTGTCGGGTCCTCAAGTCCCGGCAGGAATATCGGTGCTGCAAACATCGGGAAGAAGAGCACAATAGGCCATAAGAGGTACAGTACTGATGATAGTGTGGCCGCCTTTTTCGCCACCTGTCCGGATGATGATGCGATGAACCTGGTGGCCAGGTGCCATGTGCCTCCGCTGTAACTGAAGAAATCTATGATGACCATTGCCACCAGGAACTGCCAGGTATAGGGATCGCTGAAGAGCGAAGAGTGTCCTTCGGGGAGCCTCTCCCACACGGTAAGGAAGCCTGCCGCTCCGTCACCGAGGTTTACCAGGACTATCACGAACATGGTGATTCCTGCCACAAGCTGCACCAGGAACTGGGCGAAGTCGTTAACCACATCAGCCCACAGACCTCCCAGAGTACTGTAGATGAGCGAGACTGAACCTGCCAGCAGTATTCCGGTGAGAAAGGATGTTCCTGCAAATATGTTAAGCAGAATTGCTATCGCCGCCCATTTGGCACCCACGTCAAATATCTTTATGATAACACCCGACCAGGCAATAAGCTGCTGGGTGGTGAGATTATAGCGTGTCAGGAGGTATTCAGTGGGCGACTGTATCCCGGTGGCTATCCTCAGCCTCGCCCAGCGGGGGGCAATGAGGTGGGCTCCGAGGAAGGTTGCCGCTGCCACGGCGCATGCCCACCAGACATAGATTGTAAATCCGTGGGTGTAGGCAATGCCTGCATAGGCCACGAATACCGCACCGCTGTATCCTGAGACGTGGTGAGAGACGCCCGAGAGCCACCACGGCAGCTTTCCACCGGCCGTGAAGAAGTCGGCCGAGTTCTTCACCCTCATGTAGGCCCAGAATCCTACCGAGATCAACAACAGGAAATATAGTGTCAGGACAATCCAGTCAATAAGCTGCATATCTGTTTCTTTTATCTGTTTCTGCTTCGCACCAGTGAGAGCCACGCCAGTGCATATCTTTTGCCCATTGCTCTCTGGGAGGGACCGTCAAAGTGGACGTTGTCTGCTTTGGGTGTCGTACCGAAGGAACGGACAAGGATCGTATTGGGATCCTCGTCTGAGATGGCCGATAGGATATCATTTATCTGAAGGTATTCCAATCTCTTCTTCTCAATGCCGGGGAATATTCCCAGCTCCCCGGCGACTATCGGAAGCTCAGGGTCGCCTGCCAGAGTACGGAAAAAGTCAAAAAGAGCCTCAGTGTTCTCCCTGTAGTGAGGTATCTTTTCGGCGTTGGCGTCCGATTCACCCTGGTGCCAGATTATTCCCCTGA
>CALMRD010000291.1 GCA_937871625.1 uncultured Bacteroidales bacterium
TAAGTATAAATACTAATGGAAAAATAGGCTAAAAGCCCGTTCCCGCCCTCCCCTGTCATTGTTAATTTTGAGCTTCCCAAAAAGGGCAACTACGGAACTTATGGAAGATCTCTATTCAAGGCTTATGCAGGATGTCCGTTTCGAGGAGGGACTTAAGGCATGCATGAACTGCGGCATCTGCACCGGCATCTGTCCTGCAGCCGAGTACTACAGCTATGACCCGCGCAGGGTGGTGGATCTTGTTCAGACGCGTAACAGTGATGTTATCAGGGAGTTACTGAAGAGTGAGACCATCTGGTACTGCGGTCAGTGCATGAGTTGCAAGACCCGTTGTCCCAGGGGTAACACCCCCGGGATGGTCATCATGGCTCTTCGTAAGCTGTCGCAGGAGCTGGGTTACTTCACAGACTCCGAGAAGGGGAGGCAGCAGTTTGCCATCAAGAGAACGGTGGGTGACAATGTACTCAAACACGGGTATTGTGTCGTCTCCTATGATGTTGATCCCGCCACCCACCCCGAGCAGGGACCGGTATGGGAGCATTACTACAACCATCTCGACGACTCCCTGGCGCGGCTGGGCGGCGAGCTTAACGGCAAGGAGGGTCCCACGCGCAGGATAGCCGATGATGTTCTCGACGAGCTGAGAAGCATCTTCGAGGTGACGGGAGGCCAGGAGCTCTATGATGCCATCGAGGAGGCTTCAGAGCAGAAGGCCGGGGAGATGGGTATGGAGTTTAAGAAAGAGGGCAGGGACTTTGAATACTACAGGCATGTGGTGTCAGCCGACAACGGCTCTCATCAGTGTGAAACGGAGGACGTAAGGAGGGACGTTTATGAAACCAGAAGGTAAAAAGCGGATCTGGGCCGAGTACCAGAAGGAGATACCCGATGACCATTTCTTTTACGTCAGGTCATGCATCCGTCAGACATTCTATGCAGGGTCGGAGCAATATTTTTTGAAGATACTGAGAGAAGACCTGGGCAAGGATGTCTTCGAGGACCCTCGTCACACCACCTGCACTGGCATCGGTTATCATGGTGACGTGGTCCCTTTTGAGACCATCCAGACAGTGGTGGCGCGTCATTTTGCCCTGGCAACCGAGGCCGGATACAGGCATATTGCCATTTCCTGTGTCACCTCTTTCGGCATTTATTCAGAGATACTGGAGACCTGGAAGCATTTTCCGGAGACGCTGGCCCGCACCCGCGACGATCTGTACAAAGCAACGGGACGAACCTTTGAAGTGCCGGAGACAATATCGCATACCAGTGACATAATCTATAAATTCAGGGATGAGATAGCCCGCAAGGCAAAGTATAACCTGGTCGACATCGAGACGGGAAAGCCCCTGAAGGTGGTGGAGCACATCGGTTGTCACTATTCGAAGATGTTTCCGAAGTACGGTGTTGGCGGGGCCGAGTTCCCCCATGTTCTGATAGGTATGATTGAGTCATGGGGCGGCGATGTGATTGACTACCCGGAGCGACGCCACTGCTGCGGCTTCGGCTTCAGGCAGTACCTCGTGCAGGCCAACAGGGGTTATTCGCTCTTTGCCTCACGCAAGAAGTTCGAATCGATGGAGCCGTATCAGCCTGATTTTATCATTGCCAACTGTCCGGGATGCACCATGTTCATGGACCGCTGGCAGTACACCATAAAGGAGATTGACGGCATCACCTACGGTGCTGACGGCCAGGGGATACCTGTCCTGACCTATGAGGAGGTAGCCGGGCTGGTGCTTGGCTACGATCCGTGGGATATGGGTCTGCAGTACCACAATGTGCAGTCGTTGCCGCTGCTTCGCAGGATGGGTATCAAGGCTGATCCGGCACGGCGGTTCCTTGCAAAGGACGGCACACCGCTGCCCGAGCCTGCCAATCTTATCAACGGATGAAGGAGAAGAGAAAGCATGTGATAGTAGCCGGAGGCGGTGTGGCAGGCATGGAAGCCGCAGGGTCACTGGCGGAGATGGGCATCAGGGTCACCCTCATTGAAAAGGGAGAGGACCCCGGTGGTCACCTGCTGCAGTGGCACGCTCTCTTCCCGGGCCGCAGGCCGGCGGAGGAGGTGAGGAAGTACCTCAGGAAGAGGATCGCCCATGAGAACATAAACATTATCACCAGGACTACCGTTGAGAAGATCAGGCATCATGGCCATGAGATCATTGCAGACCTCTCCGGCGGAACAGAAGAGAGGGCTGATGCTGTCATAGTAGCCACCGGCTTTGACCTCTTTGATGCACACCGCAAGGAGGAGTATGGGTACGGGATCTATGACAATGTGATCACCTCTGCTGATCTTGAGGAGATGTTCAACAGGAAGAGGGTTGTCAGGGCTGACGGCTCCGTCCCCTCCCGCATCGGCTTCATCCACTGTGTGGGCTCACGCGATGAGAAGGTAAACAACAATCACTGCTCCAAAGTATGCTGCGTCGCGGCCGTCAAGCAGGCCATAGAGGTGCGCAAGCTGCTTCCGCAATGTGAGGTCTTCTGTTTCTATATGGACATGAGGATGTTCGGCCCTTATTATGAGGAGCTCTACCGTGAGTCGCAGGAGGTGCATAACGTCAACTATATCAGGGGGAAGGTCTCCGAAGCCTCTGTTAACATCAACAACAGGCTGGTGATCAAGGTGGAAGACACCCTTGCGGGCCGGCCGCTGAAGATGGAGCTCGACCTTATGGTGCTGATGGTGGGTATGGAGATGTCTAAGTCGGGGGCACGGCTGGCGGAGGCATCGGGGCTCAACACCGGCATCAACAGGTTCCTTGAGTCTGCTGATCATCACTACGGCAGCAACAGGAGCGGTGTGGCGGGTATATTCTATGCCGGCACATGCACTGCTCCCATGAATATCACTGACACAATTTCACATTCGCGCGCCGCTGTGGAGGAGACGGTACGATATCTTGGCGGCAGATGAGTGAGCAGAAGTCAAACAGGTTCGGTTTTGCTATCAACCGCAGCAGGGCTATCAACTATGACACCTCTGACCGCAAGGTGAGGGAGTATGTCACTCTCCGGGAGCCCAGCTTCAGGCTCTGTTTTGCCTGCGGAGGATGCACCGCCGCCTGCACTGCAGGGCAGCACGCCCCCTTCAACCTGCGGAGGATGAATACCTGCATCCGCCGCGGCGAGCTGGATACTCTTCGTGAGGAGGTGACACGCTGCATGCTTTGCGGCAAATGCCTGCTGGTCTGTCCGCGTGGGGTCAACACCAGAAATGTTGTCTCAGCGACAGCCGAAGCGTTAAGAAAACTGGACAGAAATGAGCTCTGACATCTTCATCTGGCCGTTTAATCTGGGGCTGTATTTTATACTTATCTACAGTGTTGTGCGGAGTACGATATGGTTCCGCAACCTGTCGCGGGCTGACAAGCTGAGGCTGCAGCGTGGTTTCTTCGGCATGCCTTTCATGCAGAGCATCAGGGAGATATTTATGGAGAGCCTGCTCCACCGCAGGATCTTCAAAAAGAATCCCGTGCTGGGCTACATGCATATGAGCCTCGCCTTCGGATGGTTCCTGCTGATAGTGTTCGGTACCATTGAGGCTGACTTTTTCGGTGAGCGACATCTGAACCCGCCCTCCCATGCCATCTTCTTCCGCTGGTTCAATCCTGAACATGGTACTACAGGCCTGGCCTCCCTCTACGGTCACTGGATGGATTTCCTCCTTGCCTTCATCCTGTCAGGCCTGCTTCTCGCCATATTCAAGAGGTTCATTCCCGGCATGATGGGCATGAAGAAGACTACCAGGCATACATGGACGGACCGTATTGCGCTCACGAGCCTCTGGCTCATCTTTCCCTCACGGCTGCTGGCGGAGAGCTTCACCTGCGGGGTCCACGGCAGCGGAGGCTTCCTCACCGGCAATCTCGGCGCTGCGCTGTCATCACTACTCCCGGCGGCTGACATTGCGCCTTACTTCTGGTGGCTTTACTCACTCTCTCTCGGGACATTCTTCTTCCTCCTGCCGGTGACCCGATACTTTCACATACCGGTGGAGCTGCTCCTCATCTTCATGCGTAACTCGGGCATCACCACCGCCGACCGGTGGTCTGCTTATACCGAGGTACAGACCCATGCCTGCTCTTCATGCGGCGTCTGCATCAGTGTCTGTCAGATGAGCCGGGCGGCAGGCATAAACGACATGCAGTCAACGTACTTTGTAAAGGGACTGAGAAATGAGAGGGATATTGCTGCAATAACAGCCAACTGCCTGATGTGCGGGCGTTGCGATGAGGTTTGTCCTGTTGGCATTGAGCTCGGTCCTCTGCGACTAATTGAGAGGCGCCAGGGTGAAAGACCGGCGACCATGCTGAGCTTCTTTGACCGATACGGTCTTACACGCAGGCGGGAGCATATCGAGAGGGAGCAGACACAGTCGTACAGCTACCTGGCGCCCGAAAAGGAGCAGCCGGCAGACGTACTCTTCTTTGCAGGCTGCATGACCCATCTGACCCCATCGGTCATTGTGGCCATGAAGAAAATATTGGACAGTGCCGGGGTGAGGTATCGATTCATGGATGAGCAGGGCGGGGTATGCTGCGGCAGACCCCTGATGCTTGCCGGCAGGGACAGGGAGGCACGTGAGCTTATCAACCATAACTCCGACATTATCTGGAAGTCAGGAGCAAAGACGCTGGTGACATCATGCCCCATATGCTACAAGGTCTTCAGGGAGAGCTATTACCTTGAGGCACAGGTGATGCATCACTCCGAGTTCATCAACCTCCTTATTGAGGAGGGGTCGCTGCGCCTGGGATATCTCCATCGCAGGGTAGTCTATCATGACCCCTGTGACCTTGGACGCGGATCGGGCATATACGACGAGCCGCGGGCTGTTATCAGTTATGTTGCTGAACTACAGTCTGTAGCTGAGGAGCGGTCTATGTCGCTCTGCTGCGGCGGCAGTCTTGGCAACCTGACGCTCTCATCGGAAAAACGTGCCATGATTGCTGCTGATACTGCCAGAACCCTCACACAATCGGCGCCTGACGAACTGATAACTGCATGTCCTCTCTGTAAGAAAACCTTTGTGCAGGCCACGGAGACGAGGGTGAGCGATATAGCCGAACTGGTTGCTGCAGCCCTCCCCAGGCCTGTCAGGAAAACGAGGAGCCGTGCTTCACTGACCGCCGTCAAAACGGCGACCGACGGTTGAAAACTTTTTGCCAGTTTTAATTAATTGATTATTTGACGTTTCATATATCAGGAAATTACATTTACTTTGTGGCCGTCTTTTCCGGTTAAACTCTGGAATGGTTTTTGTTGTTTTTTTTCTGTTCAAAAAGGACCCGTAGGATGAAATCAATAATCAGGATAACAGGCGTATTTGCCCTTGTTGCGCTTATCGGTATTACCTCTTGCAAGCAGGAGGGTTCATCAGCCGATTCCGCTAATCAGGGCAGGAGTGACAAGATAGCTCTCAACGATGGAGGTGTAGTTCTCAGGATAGAAGATGCAGATCTCCTGCAGGTGGATTACAATCCGCAGTACAACACTGCTGAGTGGCAGTTCACTGTTAAGGAGCCGGGACGTTATGATGTTTGGCTTTCCAGTCTTACCTGTGACACAGCCCATTTACGATATGAGGACAATGTCATCATCACCGCAGGAGACACCAGGCTGGCCAAGAGGCCGGTGGGCGATCAGATTGTAATGGATGACAAGAGTGTCAGCAAACCATGGTACAGGGCTGACTCCCATATGGGATCAATTTTCTTCAGCCAGCCGGGAGAGTACCAGGTACAGGTTATCAGCGACAGGGTGGAGCCACATCCTTCAGATGTCTCCAGGCTCAGTCTTGACAAGCACACGCTTATCAACTCAGTGATCCTGAAGCCAAAGGTCAACTGATCTTTTTCTCAATCCATTTTCTGGCATTTACGAAAGGCAGCATCCAGGGTGTGACATGGTCGTTGCGTCTGTCTGCAGGGTAGTATGCGCACTGCCACGGAAAGTATGCCCTTTCGAGGTGAGGCATCATGGCCAGGTGCCTGCCGTCAGGTGAGCAGATTCCTGCTGTATCGTACATGGAGCCGTTAGGGTTGGCAGGATAGCGGCTGCTGTTATACTTCATGGCAATGTTGTAACTCTCTTCAGTCCCGGGAAAAACAAACCGTCCTTCACCGTGGGCTACCCATATGCCGAGCTTCATCCCCTCGAGGCCGGAGAGCATGACAGAGTTGGACGGAAGAATTTTTACCCCCAGGAAGTCAGATTCAAACTTATGAGAAGCATTGTGTTCCAGGCGAGGCCTTCTGCCCTGATCAGGCAATATGAGTCCCAGTTCAGCCATCAGCTGGCATCCGTTACAGACGCCGAGCGACAGGGTATCATCCCTTCGGTAGAAATTCTCAAGGGCAAGGCGGGCCTTTTCATTGTACCTGAAGGCTCCGGCCCATCCTTTGGCTGAGCCCAGAACGTCAGAGTTGGAAAACCCTCCCACGAAGACAATCATGTTAATCTCTTCCAGCGTTTCTCGTCCCGAAATCAGGTCGGTCATGTGTACATCCTTCACGTCAAAACCTGCCAGCCAGAGGGCATAGGCCATCTCCCTGTCGCCGTTGACTCCCTTCTCCCTGATGATGGCAGCTTTTACGCCGCTTACAGGTTTGCGGTCGGGGGTTATCCCCAGAGATGAGAAACTGCCGTTGAAATCCTTCAGGTCAAATTCCAGTCTCTTGCTTCCATGGTTCTCAAATCTCTCTTTTGCCAGGTCATCGCCACTCTGCCGGCGGTCGAGAAGGTATGAGCTGCGGTACCATGATGACCGGCAACTGTCAATGTCAAACTCAAAACGGGAGTTGCCGTTAGCCACAAAGATCTTTCTCTCTTTTACAGGGTGACCTATGGAGGCAAAGTTGATCATCCTTTCATACAGATATTGCTCTGTATCAATCTCATCAGCCACCTGAATTATGACACCTGGGTTCTGGCTGTACAGCAGCCGTACAGTATCACTCTCGCCGATCTCCGTCAGGTTCACTGCCAGGCCCCCTTCACTGTTTGCAAAGCACATCTCGAGCAGGGTGGTAATCATTCCTCCTGCTGAGATATCATGGCCGGCAATGATCATTTTCTTGTCGATCATATCCTGCAGCACATTAAAGACCCTGGCGAAGTATTCCGGATCACCTACCCCCGGTGCGGTGTTTCCGGGGCTATCAAGTATCTGTGACAGTGCGCTGCCGCCCAGGGTCTGGCTCATCCTGCTCATGTCGATGTAGAACAGGGCAGTGGATGGGTCATTGCTTATTACCGGTTCAATGATGCCGCGAATATCTTTCACCTCAGCGGCTGAGCTGATGATGACTGTACCCGGACTGTATACCACGCCGTCAGGATATTTCTGCGTCATGGAGAGGCTGTCCTTGCCTGTGGGAATGTTTATACCCAGGGCTATGGCGAAATTGCTTGCTGCCTCCACGGCCTCATAGAGCCTGGCATCTTCGCCGGGGTTTTTGCATGGCCACATCCAGTTGGCAGAGAGGGAGACGCCCTTAAGCCCGTCGGCCAGCGGTGCCCAGACAATATTTGTAAGAGCTTCAGCTATAGAGAGCACAGAGCCTGCTGCCGCGCTGATAAGAGCTGCTGCCGGTGCATGTCCCAGTGCCGTCGCCATCCCTCTCACACCGCGGTAGTCCAGGGCTATTGCTCCCAGGTTGTTCAGCGGCAGCTGGAGCTCGCCGGCGCACTGCTGTTTTGCAATACGGCCGGTGACGGAGCGGTCGACCTTATTTGTCAGCCAGTCCTTGCAGGCCACCTCCTCCAGCTGCAGCACATCGTCAATATAGTCCAGAGGGTCTGACGGGTCATATGTCAGTTCACGGAACCGCATTCCGGTGGTGGTGTCTGTCATGACCGTCCGCGGCGGCTCTCCGAAGAAGTCGGTAAGCTGCAGGTCTATCGGCTTCTCCTGCGTGGCGGCGTTAAAGAATGTAAACTGGTTGTCACCGGTCACTTCCCCTATGATGTAGAGGGGAGCGCGCTCACGTGCGGCAACCCCGGTGAGGGTATCCACATCGCCGGGTCTTATCACCAGGCCCATTCTCTCCTGTGATTCGTTGCCTATTATCTCCCGGGCCGAGAGGGTTGGGTCACCCACCGGCAGTCTGCCGATGTCAACCTTCCCGCCTGTCTCCTCCACCAGTTCGGAGAGGCAGTTTAGGTGGCCGCCGGCACCGTGGTCGTGCAGTGAGATCACCGGGTTACGGTCGCTCTCCGTCATGGCCCGCAGTGCGTTGTAGACTCTCTTCTGCATCTCGGGGTTGGCGCGCTGTACGGCGTTGAGTTCAATGGCACTCTCATATGCGCCGGTATCCACTGATGATACTGCGCCGCCACCCATGCCTATGCGGTAGTTGTCGCCGCCCATAAGCACTATCAGGTCACCCTTCTGTGGCGTCTCCTTCGTACTGTCCCTCTTCTTCCCCAGCCCTATGCCGCCCGCAAGCATGATAACCTTGTCATACCCGTAGCGCCGCACTTTTCCGAAGTGTTCAAATGTCAGGACCGACCCGCAGATGAGCGGCTGCCCGAACTTGTTACCGAAGTCGCTGGCTCCGTTGGAGGCTTTGATGAGGATCTCCTCCGGTTCCTGGTAGAGCCACTTGCGCGGCTCTGCATGACGTTCCCATTCGCGCGGGCCGTCAGGCCTGGGATAGGAGGTCATATAAACAGCCGTCCCGGCTATCGGCATGGCTCCCTTGCCACCTGCAATGCGGTCGCGTATCTCACCCCCTGTGCCGGTGGAGGCTCCGTTGAAGGGCTCCACTGTGGTGGGGAAGTTATGGGTCTCAGCCTTTAGCGAAAGAACAGATTCGAAATCGCTTACAACAAACCAATCAGGTTTATCCTGCGTTGCCGGCGCAAACTGCTCGGCAGGAGGCCCGTCCAGAAAGGCGCAGTTGTCACGGTAAGCCGAGGCGACATGGTTGCGGTTCTGAAGGGTGGTTTTTTTGATCAGGCTGAAGAGTGAGTTGGGGAGCTCCTTGCCGTCGATGATGAAAGTGCCGTTGAAGATCTTGTGCCGGCAGTGCTCGGAGTTGACCTGTGAGAACCCGAAGACCTCGCTGTCAGTCAGTTTTCTTCCAAGCCTGAGACTAAGCTGTCGGAGATAGTCTATCTCTTCGGTGCTCAGAGCCAGACCCTCCTGAAGATTGTAGGCAGCTACATCATCTATTTCTGTCACCGGCTCAGGCTCATGGTGAACGGTGAATATCTCCCTGTCAAGGGAGTGGTAGACCCTCTGGAGCATCGGGTCGTGCACGGGATTCTCTCCTGCGACAGCAATGAACTCCTCGATCCTTGTGATGCCTGATATGGCCATATTCTGGGTTATCTCCACCGCGTTGGTGCTCCAGGGGGTTATCATCTCGCGGCGGGGGCCGATGAAGGTGCCCCCAACCGTGTCACTGCCTGTGGGGCTGGCATTGCCGAAGAGCCAGGAGAGCCTGTCGGTTTCGCCGGCAGAGAGGTGCTTTTCTGCCTCGACAGCGATTATGTTGCCTGCGGAGGTTCTGAAGAAAAGTAGAGTCTTGCTTGTCATAATATGCTGATGAATAGAATAGTACAAGTATAGGTGACATTACCGCTGTCAACCTCAAACTTACATAAAAACAGTCGATTTCAAACAGAGAATTTCAAGTCGGGGCTGTCGCCCGGAAAGACAACGCTCACGCGGAGATATAACACCCGCCCGGCGAAACACTGCCGGCCTGCACGTGCCGACCTCAGTTTCCGAATCTGGGATTGACAATATTGTTGTAGATCGAGCCGAAGGTATAGCTAAGCCCTATTCCGGTCTCGACCTGATAACCCGTTGCCTGTTCCCTCAGTCTCAGCAGTCTTTCGGCTTCCGTCAGCTCTCCCTTACGCAGGCTGAGCTGGTCATTGATACGGGCAGCCTCCAGGTTCAGGGTGAGGGAGAGTCCCTTGAAAATCCTTATCCGGGCAAAGAGATCTGCGGCTACCATGTTCTTCGAAAAGTCATGGAAGTAGTTAAGTCCCCGGAGTGAAAAATAGATCGAACCCCATTTCTTCTGGATCTGGTATGCGACTCTGAGCTGATGTCCGAAGAGATTCTCGCTGGTCTTGTTGTAGATGGTGGTGTCTGCGTAATTACTGTACTGGTATCCAATGCTGTAGAGGAACCTGAGCTGACGATGTGTGGCCTCGGCATAGGGAAACAGGTCATACTCTATTGAGGGCATTATCAGGGTATTGAAGTCATAGTTTTCCGAGGTTGAGGAGTTCATCTCCCATATCAGTCCGGCTGACCAATGGTCCCCGAGGCTCTTGACGAAGAGGTTTTCTATTCTTTCATAGCTCCTGAGGTAGATTGTGTCAAGATCTTCCTCAATGAATCTCTGTTTAATATATCTCTGGTCAAAATCGATCTCCAGCTTGATGTCAGGTGTGATTTTTGTTATCCGGAGTGAATTCTCAAGTTCCAGACGTTTGTATGACTCTTCAGAATTATATTGCGGACTTGTTGAGATCTCAAACACCCAGTTTCTCCATCTGTCAACAACTTCTTCCTGTTCGATGGCACTGCCGTGTGTGATGTCCAGCTCATATATTACCGGTGTCCGGCTTGCGAACCTCAGCAGGCCAGCCTTGAGAAGATTGGTGCGTCGCTCCCTGATCTCCGTAGATGTCTCGTGGGGGTTGCTCATATAGGTCAGGGTATCATCCATTCCCGCAAAAATGTCCATCCCGTGAAAAACGTAAGTATATAGGTTGCCACCATTGCCTGAGTTTTGCCGTGTGACAAGTACATATACCTGTGCCTCCCTTACATCCCTGACATAGTTTATCCACGGTATCTCCTGGCGGGTAAAGCTCATGTCGCAGCTGCTGCAGTCGATGAATACCCTGGCGGCATCCTGTCTCAGGTTGATAGCAGGTTGGATTTCCTGTTCCCCGGGATTACCAGATGCAGGAGTGTCATTTTGACTCAGGTTTCCGGCGGGTGGAGGATTATCCTGGGCGGCTGCGATGATTGAAAAAAGGGCTGTCAGGATTGAAAAAAGCAGTATTCTGATGTTGTTTTGGATCATAAGGTGTTGTGGCTGAATTTAGCAGCCGCAAATATATTCAAAAGAAAAGAGCGGAGAGATGTTTAATAGCAAATGCAACAGTTGAATGCTGCCGGTGCGGTTCGGGGAGGCCCGGCAAGCGGCGCATATGGCTTTGAAATGAGCACTTTTAACAGGTTGTAGCTCTCCTCACGGTTTAATATATTTTAACATAGTGCGGGTGTCTGCGTGGCGGTAACCATTGCTGCACGGAGTGTACGTAAATCAGGCAAGAGTATTTCCGGCAGGTTACAGTCGTCAGCGTGGCATCAGGGTGGCAGTGTCACCAAAGATCTCGATGCTTCCGTTCCTTCCCTTGCCGCTGAAGATGACGCGGTCAGTGGCTCTTTCTGTCAGTGTCAGGCTTATTACCGAGGTCATGCTCTCCTCAATGCGGCCGTCCATCAGGCCCCTTACGGGTGCTGCCAGTCCCGTTGCCGCATCAAACGGGGCTGTAATGCTCAGTGTGCCGATCCTGTTACTGAACCGGATCTCAACGTCAGAGCCGTCAACCGCGAGTTTGGTCAATCGTGACCTGTTGTATTCCGTAAAGCGGTAGAGCCGGTTTTCGAGCCAGAACCCGGCAATGAATCCCGTGAAGTTACCTGTAATCCACGGAATACGTGCAACTGAGGCCTTGAAGGAGATACCGGGCCTCTCAAAGTTGTTTGACTGCATCCAGATGTAAGCTGAGGGAAAGGAGTGGCCCCAGTCTTTCTCTATATAGCCCCTGCCGCCGGTGAAGTCGATCTCCTCTCCGTTGATGACCAGGGAGCCGGTGATGCCGTGATCCATGCTTACGATGCCGTGATTGCACTCCATAAAGGGTGCGAAGGTATAGGGGCCCATGATGCCGGGAGAGTACCACCGCGACGGCCATGGAACCATACCAGAGAAGAGCAGCGTTCCCCTGACGGCCGGCAGATCCAGTGTCATGCCCCCGGCGGAAAAGCTGCTGCCGGCAAGTGCAAGCCCGAACTTCCTGTCGGAAGGTCTGAACATCGCTGCATCAAAAGGGAAGTACTCCGACTTCCGGGCTGTACCGTCGAGCACCTGGACGAATGCATGGCTCTCTCCTTCTTCGTCCATGGCTATACCCGGTATGAAGGCATAGGCTCTTGACCCTGAGGCGTTCACCACCTTGAAGTACCATCCTTCAAAGTATTTCCTCCTGTTTCCCCAGCCCTGGTACATGGTGGGGTCAAACAGTGATCTGATCTTGGTGGTCAGGGACATTGGTCTCTCTGTGGCAGTTGATATTCAAACTTACTTAAAATCTCTCGATAGTGCAGATGCAAAGAATAACGGCCATTGCCAATATTTCCATCTGAAAAGGAAACAACCAGACCGTGGAAAGGTTTACAGGCTGCAGAATCTAACGTATTCCTTCCCTATAGGTTTTCAGGGCTCTCTCCCTGGCCAGGGCATGGTCAACGACCATCCGGGGGTAGTCGGGTGTCTCATGTTCAGGCACCCATCTCCTGACATATACCAGGTCGGGGTCAAACTTCCTTGTCTGCTCCGAAGGGTTGAATACCCTGAAGTAAGGGGCGGCGTCGCATCCCGATCCTGACGACCACTGCCAGTTGCCATTGTTTGACGAGAGCTCGTAGTCGAGTAGCCTGGCTGCGAAATATGCTTCTCCCCAGCGCCAGTCGATAAGCAGGTGTTTGGTAAGAAAGCCGGCGGTGATCATCCTCACCCTGTTATGCATGAAGCCGGTGGCGTTCAGCTCCCGCATGCCGGCATCAACAATGGGGTATCCGGTCATGCCGTTGCACCAGCGCTCAAACTCCTCCTCGTTATTGCGCCAGCTGATGTTGTCATATTTCTTTTTGAAGGAGTTGTCAACCACATGGGGGAAGTGCCAGAGAATGCTCATGAAGAACTCCCGCCATATGAGTTCGTTGAGCCAGACCTCGCTCAGTGGGATGGCGGCAGCGACCAGCCTGCGGATGCTGACCGTGCCGAAGCGGAGGTGTATTCCCAGCCGAGTGGTGCCTTCGATTGAAGGTATGTTCCGTGTCTTGTGATAGCCGGCAATGATGCCGGTGTTGATCTCCGGTGGTTTGAACAGCATGTCAGTCCTGGTGAAGCCTAACGCTTCCAGGGTTGGTAACGGGAGAGGCCCTGTTTTCAGAAAGTTGCCCATCAGTTGCTCCGACGGACTGAGGATCAGTTCCCCCTGTGTGAGCTTCTTCTTCCAGGCCTTCGAGTAGGGTGTGAAGACGGTGTAAGGTGTCCCGTCCGACTTCACCACCTCGTTCTTTTCGAAGATAACCTGGTCTTTGAGAGTGTGGAACGGGACTCCCGATTTTTCGAGCATCAGCCCGATCTGCCGGTCGCGTTCAACGGCATACGGTTCATAGTCGCGGTTGGCATAGACGGCCCTCACATCATATTCTGCAATCAGTTGGCGCATAGCCTCTTCCGGTGTGCCGTGCAGCACCAGCAGTGATGACCCTGTGGCAGCGATTCTCTCCTGCAGTGCTTCCAGGGCACCGTGGATGAATGACAGCCGGCGGTCATGCCTCTCTTCAAGCATCCCCAGGATGTTTTTGTCAAGGATGAATACCGGCAGGACGCTGTGTCCCGACTTCAGGGCATGAAATAGTCCCACGTTGTCTTCCAGCCTCAGGTCGCGCCGGAACCAGAATAGGGCTATAGTTCCGTCAGTCTTTGTCATACAGGTCAGCTCTGGACTCTTTCTGCATGCGGTTTTTCCTGATCCTACGTTGTAACCTGGTGAAGATGAATACAATCATAAGCAGGAAGAGAGCGATAACAAAAAAGGGAATTACCAGCGAAAGGAGGGAGGTGCCTGTCGCTGCCACGTTCTCAACGGTTGCCACCACGGGGTTACCGATGCCGGCAGTCAGTTTGGTCGATGTGAGCCTGGTGAGGGCGCTGCCGCTCTGTACCACTGCGGCGCTGCCACCGCCTACGGCGGCGCCGGTGATCCACCTCATCAGCTCACTGTCTATCGGCAGTACGCTGGTCAGAAGCAGTGTCCCGGCAATGACAGCCAGTGGCGTGGCAATGGTGTCAAGCAGGTTGTCGACCACAGGTATGTAATAGGCAATGATCTCCACCAGGGTGGCTGTGGCCAGTATAATAATGGAGGTCCATGATGCAAGCCACATGAAACTCTCATTCAGCGGCAGGAAACCTGTCTTTGCCGCAACGGCGGCAACGAGCATAGGAACGAAGACCCGGAAGCCGGTGCTGGCTGCCAGCCCGATACCTATTGCCACGGCTGTTATGATC
>CALMRD010000292.1 GCA_937871625.1 uncultured Bacteroidales bacterium
TCAATCGCTGAATTTATTATCATTACGGAAAATATCGGACTTTTACAAAGGGGGAAAATCAACATCAAAACTCTTAAGAGACTGGGAAGAAGTTTCATCTCAGAGAAATAAAATGGGGGCAGCTGATCATAGTAAATCCCCGGAAAGAATAAAGCCGGGAGACCTGGATGAATTCCGCAATCTATACAGGGAATATTATCCTGCTCTCTGTGTTTACGCAACCACCTTTACCCGTGACAACCAGATAGCAGAAGAGGTGGTTCAGGATGTCTTTGTAAAAATCTGGGAGCTGGGAGACACTCTTTCCATCAATACTTCAATCAGCTCATATCTTTACACTTCGGTTAAAAATGCTTCTCTCAATCATCTGAAACACCTGCAGGTTGTCAACAGGTTCAATGAGTATTACACCCAAAAGCTGCAGGATGCACAGGACCTGTACTATTTGAGTCAGGAAACAGGCGACTCACTGATGATAGCCCGGGAACTTGAAGAGCAGTTGCTGGAAGAGATCGAGTCATTACCCGATCAATGCAAAAGAATCTTCAAGATGAGCCGGTTTGATAATTTGAAACATCAGGAGATAGCAGATAAACTGGGTGTTACAATCAATACTGTTCACCGGCAGACATCGATAGCCCTGGAAAAGCTGAAACGGATAATTATAAAATCACTGGTATTCCTGGTACTCTCCCTTAAGTTCTTTATTGGTTGATCTGCATTCTTCTTAAAAAAAATAGAATCCTTTTTATTGTTAACATGATCCTTGTTGTCATTAATATGTAGTTGATATGGAGAAGATGACTGAAATAATAGTGCGTGTGCTTAATGGTGAGGCTTCACCTTCTGATAAGCAGTCACTTATAGCCTGGTTGAATGAAAGCCAGGAAAACAGAGAGAATTTCAAAAAGCTGGAATCTGTATGGAATGCCATCAGTATAATTGATAAATCAGGGGACTTTGATCATGAAAAGGCCTTCCTGAAATTCCGCCAGGAGGTCGACTTAAAACTTAAAGCCTCCAGAAAGGCAAGAGTGATCAAAATAACGGATTACATCCTTCGCGTGGCAGCTGTCGCGGTAATATTATTGGGAATCGGGTACCTGATATTATCCAGGGACGGAGAACCTGTAACCCCGGTGATAGCAAAATGTGAAATAATTTCACCGAGAGGCTCCAAGACACAGGTTATTCTTCCGGATAACTCGGTTGTATGGCTTAACTCGGAAAGTAAGCTTGAATACAATAATGAATACGGCATAGAAGACCGGGAGGTCTTTCTGGAGGGAGAAGGCTACTTTGAAGTTAAAACCAATCCCGACCAGGTATTTGTTGTCAATACATCCGGCCTGAGGATTAAAGCTCTCGGGACTACTTTCAATGTCAAATCATATCCTTCCGAGAATACAATTGAAACAACACTGATAGAAGGTAAGGTCGACCTTGAAAATATCACATCCGGTAAACCAACCACCCTTGTTACACTTGTACCAAACCAGAAGGTTACTTATTACAAGGTGACTGAAGAGGCTGGCATAGAGGAAAGAGTAACCGGGATTACCCGTGAGGATGCAACTCCTGCAAAAGTAAAGGAGATAAACCCGCTACTCTCCAACGAAGAGGTGGATGTTTCTCTTGTTACCTCCTGGACCAATAATATGATCTTCTTTGACCATGAGACGTTTCAGGATCTGGCGGTAAGGCTTGAGAGACGGTTCGGAGTGAATATCTATTTCCTTGACGACGGGATAAAAAACCTTGAGTTCACCGGCAAATTCAGTGATATAATTATCGAACAGGTCCTGGCGGCACTCCAATTCGCCTCACCCTTCTACTATAAGCTCTACGATAAGGACATTTACATTTCAGAAAAACCTATTCTTAAAAAACCATCCCCGGATACTATCTTATAATGACCCTATACTAACCTAAAAACCTCTAAGCCTATGGAAAACAAATCAATCTGAAAACGAATCGGGAAATGCTGGAACATTTCCCGACCATTGTTTTTAATCAAACCAGGGAGAGCATTCTGCTTGTTGGACTCTCTGGATCATTTAACCAAAAACATACAAATTTATGAAAAAAGCTCGATTTAGGAAAATTCTGCTAATCATGAAAATATCGACCTTTTTATTGTTCTTCTGCCTGACTGCAATTTCAGCTGAATCGTTCTCACAGAACTTTTCTTTTGAGATCAGGGGCGAAACAATTAAGGACTTATTAGCAAAGATAGAAGGGACCAGCGACTACAAGTTCCTCTACAGATCGGACCTGACTGAGATCAATGATCCGGTCACGGTCAGCGTCAATGATGAAAACATCGAAAGCATTCTCACCAAGGTCTTTGAATCTTCCGGTGTGGTCTTTAAAATTTTTGATGACAACCTGGTTGTCATTTCAAAAGCAAATGAAATACAGCAGCAGAGCGTGACCGGGAGGGTGACAGATGCCAGGACCGGGGAACCGCTTCCGGCTGTTACAGTTACAATCAAGGGTACTACCACCGGGATTCTGACAGATGTCAATGGCAGTTTCGTCCTTCCCAGACCCGAAAGAGGTGTGACTATCTCTTTTTCATTCATCGGTTATAAATCGCGGGACCTTGTTTACAATGATGAGAATACAATAGAGATTGAACTCGTTCAGGAGGATCTATCCCTCGATGAGGTAATAGTGGTTGGCTACGGAACCAAAACAAAGAGCTCTGTAACCGGTGCTATTTCAACAGTTGGAGAGAGGGAACTTGAGAATATCTCAGTGACCAATGTTGCTGGTGCTCTTCAGGGAAGGGTTTCAGGGGCATTTGTGACTACAGAGAGCGGTCAGCCGGGTGCCGGTTCAAATATCTATTTCCGGGGACCTATGTCAATCAGCGGAGGACGCCCTCTCTATGTTGTGGATGGTATTCCGATAAGTGATCTCAGTTATGATTTCAATATGGTAGATATTGAGTCTATCAGTGTTCTCAAGGACGCCTCTGCCGCCGCTATCTATGGTGCAACTGCTGCCGGAGGTGTTATCCTGGTAACCACAAAACGAGGTGCAAAACAGAAACCGACGGTAAGCTTTGACGGCAGCTACGGTGTCCGGAACGTAATCAAAGTTCCTACTCTCCTCCGCAGAGATGATTATATCAGGGCCAAGTCACTCGCCGGATATGATGTTGTTGATCTGTTCGGACCAGAGAGCGGCTGGAGCAGCCTGCCTGATACCGACTGGTTTGACGAGTGGTATAACCCGGGTGCTGAGCAGAACTACAACCTGTCGATGTCAGGTGGAAGCGATGCTTCAACATATTACCTGTCAGGTAATTATAACAGCATCGAAGGAACACGCCTTAACAACTGGATCAATAGGCTTACATTACGCGTTAATTCTGATCACCAGATTACCAAGAAGTTAAAACTGTCAGAGAACATCTACTTCAAATACGGTAAAGAAGCTCCTCCGATTCCTCCTCACGAAGGATTTCAGACCTACAGGAGCATTCCGGTGATGAGCGTCTATGACCCGTCCAATGAATCAGGAGGAGGATGGGGTATGACTCCCAAAGGTTTCCAGGGACGTAACTATGTGGCTGAGGCCTCTACTCTTTACGCCAGGAACAATGACTATTCAATCAACATGAGCGGGAGCCTCGATTACGAGATAATCAGCGATCTCCACCTGAAAGGGCTTGTTGGGGCAATACTGAACGATAAAGATGCATATGCTTACCAGGAACCCTGGTTTGACGGTTCATGGTATGCACTGGAGTCTTTCTCAAAGGCTAACGCCAAGCAGAAGCAGTACATTGCCACCTTTACCCTGAATTATGACAAGACCTTCGGAGACCACCAGGTTTCAGGATTACTTGGATATGAAGCCAGAAGGGCTTATTCAAGCTATCTTGACTACGCCAACCAGGAATCATTTGTTGCCAGACCACGCTCTTCTGCGCTGGCACTCGGCGTCGAAAGTCAGACCGGGTCATTCTGGGAAACGGATGTTCTCAATCGTATCCTTTCCCAGTTTATGCGACTGGAATACAGCTACCAGGATAAGTACCTCATCACTGCCAATGTACGCCGCGACGGTTACGGGTCAAAATTCGGCCCTGAGAACAAGTACGGTATATTCCCCGGGGTCTCTGTGGGATGGGTATTGACAAAGGAGAAATTTATGAGCCAGTTCTCTTTCATTAACCTCCTGAAACTGAGAGCAGGGTATGGCATCCTGGGGAACCCGGTTGGCCAGGACTTTGCCTATACAAGGTACTATACATTGGGCTATACATATGACTGGTCTTCAATACCTGCTGCCGGACAAAGAGAAACCGGAATTGCAGTTGTCGATGCCCTGGCAAATGCGGAAATACAGTGGGAATCAGTGGCAACGACAAATATCGGACTTGATGCAAGTTTCTGGAAGGGCCGCCTGGCACTGAACCTTGATTACTACTCAAGGCAGACAAAGAAGATGTTGTATAATGTTGGCATTCCTCCGTCAGCAGGCGTTGGCTCGAGTGTTCAGGCCAACATAGGTCAGATGAGCAACAGCGGGCTTGAGGTACAGATTGAACACCGTAATGACATCGGTGATTTCAACTACTTCGTTGCATTTACCGGTGGCTTTAACAAGAATAAGCTCATATCCCTCAATCCTGACCTGGAAAGACTTTTTATAACTTCAGGTAATATCGGGGCAGGTGAGTCAGGAGGCGGTTTCTATGGCGGCGCCACTATCTGCCGTTCAGAACCTGGCCTGCCACTTGGCCAGTTCTACGGTTATGAGACTGCAGGGATTTATGCAACGGATGCCGAAGCCGGAACACGTCCTACATTCAGCGGGTACACTCCACAGGCAGGTGACTTGATCTATGTTGACCAGAATGATGACGGAACGATAAATGCTTCCGACCAGGTTTACATAGGTAATCCCTGGCCGAAGATGACCTATGGCTTTAATCTCGGCGGAGGATGGAAGAACATTGAAGTGAGGGCTCAGTTCAATGGTACTATAGGTAATGATATCTATAACGGTCACGATTCCTATGAGTATAACTTCTTCTCGGATTACAACACCTCACCGAAGATCTTTGATGCTTCATTCTTCGGAGACAATGGTCTGACAGGTATCCCGCGGAGCGCCACACTTTCAGAACCTGACAGGAACAGGAACTGGGGTGCTGTCTCTGATTACCATATCTATAACGGCTCCTACCTGCGCCTCAAGAACCTGCAGGTCAGTTATACATTACCCGAATCGGTGGTACGCAAGATGCACATGAGTTATATGAAGGTCTTTTTCAGTGCAGACAATCTCCTTACTATAACAAAGTACCCCGGACTTGATCCTGAAATAGCTCCTCAGGCTGAATACGGAGGCATTCTGGCACAGGGAATTGATTTCCCGAGCCCCCGCTATCCCCTCTCAAGGATTATCTCTTTCGGAGTAAACATGACATTCTAAATCCTTAAACTGAAGAACTATGAAAAAGAATATAAAATATCATGTACTCCTGGTGTTTATCGCCAGTCTGCTAATGTTCAGCTCCTGCGAAGATAAGTTCCTGGATGTTTCAGACCCGCTGGTACTTTCAGAAGGGATCTTCCCCAAGGAAGTAAGTGATCTGGAACCTATCATGGTTGATATCTACGGGAGAATGCAGGAAACCTATTATGGCACATACATGAGAATGTGGCCGCTGATGTCACACAACCGTGACCATGGATATAACGGTGCGCAATACCCCGAGTTTGCCCTTATTGAGTTTAATCCAAACCTGTCAAACGTTAACAATGTATGGACAAGGCACTACCTGGCAATCGGCAAATGCAACGACATGCTGGCTGCAATTGACAGGGTGCGTGAGAATGATGGCCTTACCACCTCACAGATGGATAAACTCGATGAGTATGAAGGACAGGCACTCTTCATGCGCGCATTTAACTACTTCTACCTGATAAACCTTTACGGTGAGTCTCCTATCTTAACAGAAGCCGATAAGACCAAAATGGGTATACCGCTATGGGATTATGCCCCGGATATCATCAATGAAACATATAAGGCAAGGGCAACGCAGGGGGAAGTATGGGATTTGATCATAAACGACCTGAAGTCGGCAGAGACTCTTCTGGACGGAGTAGTGTTCCCGGAGAAAGCCAGGGTCAACGAATGGGCTGTCAAGAGCTTCCTCGGCAAAGCCTACATCTTTACCCTTCAGTGGGATAAGGCCAGGGACGTGCTGAAAGACGTGATTGATAACAGCGGTAAGCAGCTCGTCAGCTATGACATCTTTCGCAATTCGTTCAACGGACAGAATAAATTCAACGCTGAATCTATTTTTGAAGTTAATTCAACCTATGACCCGCTGGGAGGTTCCTCGCAGTTTAACACCGGGGCCGACTGGATGAAAGGGATCAGCATATCTTACGTTGACCAGGATGGCACTGAGGTGTGCAACGGATTCGGCAATATGTTCATTCACGACATGACGATGCCAAGGTATGGATTTAACAGCCCGGCCACAACAACGGCGGAGCAGAAGGATCCTGCTTACCTTGCATACTCCCTGCAGGTTCGCGCTGACAAAAGTGTCGATCCGCGTCTCTATGTTACAGCTTTCCAGCCTTATGTTGACAGCATAAATTACGTAGGCAACTGGAGGAAGATAGCAAAAGGACGGGTTGAATCATATAATGCAGAGGCTTCAAAAGCATGGTGCATACATAAATATACCGTTACTGACCGCTACTGGGGAGACCTTAACGGCTGGCATGGGATCAATATGATTGTCATGCGCCTTGCAGACGTATACCTCCTCTATGCCGAGGCCCAGATGCACCTTAACCAGACCGGCGAAGCCCTGGAGTACATAAACAAGGTACACAGAAGAGCATATGACGTGCCTGTAAACACTCCTTCATCCTATGATTATGGATCTCTTACCGCCAGGACCAAGACGCTGAATGCGACTGATCCCCTTGCCAATGATCCCCTCAAATATGAAAGATGGGCTGAATTCGGGGGTGAAGGAGTATGGTGGTTTGATGTACGCCGCTTTGACCTGGGGCAGGAAGAAGCTACATATTATCAGAGGGTCAAGGGCGGCGCGCTGGAATGGAGAGACACCAAGTATGCCATGCCGATCTCGACAACGGAAATGAACGCTAATTCGCAAATGATTCAGAATCCAGGCTATTAATGCTAAAATGGTTAGTTATTATATGATTCGGGTTAGTTAGAGACAATGTGGGCACTCCGGATTCAGGTCCGGGTAAGTGCCCACTTGTTTTTCCCCTTCCTCATTTGCATTCCCGCCTTCTTCTTTTAGGATGGATTACCCTATTAATTATCACTCCTGATTATGAAAACAATATTGGCGTTTCTTCCACTACTTGGGTTATTAATGACCGGATGCGGAACGAATCCCTCATCCACCCCATCACTGACAGAAGAAGAGTGGGGCTGGCAGGATGAGAAAGCTGTTAAGCTTTTTACACTTACCAACAAAAACGGTGTCGTTCTTAAGGTTACCAATTACGGGGCAACAATTACCTGGATCTCGGCACCTGACCGCAACAACACTTTTGAGCCCGTGGTACTCGGGTTTGACAGTCTCAGTAATTACGTTGCCGTAAGGGGTGGCTTCGGAAGCGTTATTGGCAGGTATGCCAACCGGATCGGAGGAGCACAGATTACCCTTAACGGTGAAAAATATCCTCTGACGGCAAACAACCGTGGAAATACTATGCATGGCGGAAATAAGGGATTCAATAAGCAGGTATTCGATATTGATACGGCATATGTTGCCGGTGACTCGGTAAAGGTGTCTTTTTCATACCTGAGCCCCGACCTGGAAGAGGGATTCCCGGGAAATCTCTTATTGAAAATTACCTATACTCTCACGGGAGAAAACGAAGTAGTGCTTGATTACGAGGCTACAACAGATAAACCTACTGTCGTAAACTTCACGAATCATGCTTATTTTAACCTTGGCGGATCTCATGGTCCCGTTCTGGATCACTATCTTATGGTTGCTTCAGACTCCGTCTGTGAGGTTGATTCCACAGGCCTTCCGACAGGCAGGCTGCTTCCGGTTGCAGGGACCGCCTTTGATTTCAACCAGGCCAGGCCGGTGGGCAGCAGGATTGAGGAGGTGAAACCTGGTTATGATAATAATTACAGGCTGCGAAGAGAGGGTGACAGGCTGGTACTTGCAGCCGAGGTCTATGACCCTGTCAGTGGCAGGGTGCTTGAAGCATACACTACTGAGCCGGGCATGCAGTTGTTTACCGCCAACTCCGACCGCCAGTATACAGGCCACGGAGGAATGCCGTTTGGCAGGCACTACGGTATCTGCCTTGAAATGCAGCATTTCCCCGATTCTCCCAATCATCCTAATTTCCCTGATGTGGTGCTGAACCCGGAGGAGACATACAGACAGACTACAGTCTACAAATTTTCTGTAAGGTAAAATTAACAGCTATGCGCAAAATCAGATTTCTCATCGTTGCAATTGTATCCGGGCTCCTGTTTTCATCACCCCTCATTTCTCAGGGCGGAAGCCTGAAGGTTGGCGCTGCCAGGATCGATATTACACCGGCACCGGATGCCCTGCCCGCAAAGGGTTATCCCAGGGGTATACGCGATCACATCTACGTAAGGGCAATTGTTGTTGACAACAGTCTGACCAGTGCTGCCTTTATAACTGTTGACATAGATGGCATTGGCGCCGGCCTTATTCCTGAAATATCAAAGGTGACGGGTATACCGG
>CALMRD010000293.1 GCA_937871625.1 uncultured Bacteroidales bacterium
ACACTGCGGGTAACCTCAACGCGTGTCACCTCTCCCGTACTGCTCACCACGAACCTCAGCAGAACAGTACCCTGAATCCTGTTCTGAATGGCGTCCTCCGGATAGACAACAGTCTCGCTGATGTATCTCAGCAGCGCCTCCTTGCCACCCGGGAATGAGGGCATCTCCTGTACAACGACGTAGGGCTCAGGCTCCGCCGGAACTATAGGATCATCCCAGATAGCATCCACAGGGACATCCTCAACAGCTGTGCCATCCGTGATATTCTGGTTCAGGATATCCGCCGGAAGAACACCATCACCGGTTACCCGGTCATCAACAACCACCTCCGGGGGGACGAAACGGACATTGTTCATTGATTCTGCCGGAGCCCTGGGTGGCGGTGGTGCCTCGGGAGGAAGTGGCGGGTTGATCAGATCAGCGTCAGGCATGGCGATGACGTCAATGCGCATTCCGGGCTGAACGGCGGTATGGTCAGCAGCAAAATAGGGAATCAGGAAGAACGAGGTGCCTAGCATCAGCCCGGCCACCAGTGAGATACTCATGGTAGACGCATAACGACGCCGGAGATCATAAGCTCCATACTCCTTGTTGCGGTCCCGGAAGATAATATCATCAAACGCGGGAGCCTTTTCTTTTTTCCTCTTCATAAATATCAGTTTAGATTAATAATAAAAATGAAGAGGCGCCTCATGCTTAATGAACAGCAAAAAATGTACCGGAATCAATTAAAAACTGTAAACGAGAGTTTAATTTTTGAATTCAATTTGATTACCGACTGTTTTCCGGCCTGGATCAATTGACATGAATCAGAAAATGGCTCTGAGACTTATCTACCCGGGATGAAGATTCAACCCTTGCGGCTTTACCCCCTGTCTGCGTTTGAAGGATGCCGGAAACAATGTACCAGGTGGTCATTGACTATCCCGGCCCCCTGTAAGAATGCATAGGTTATTGTTGATCCCACAAAGGTGAAGCCTCTCTTCTTCAGGTCTTTGCTTATAAGGTCAGAGAGAGGGGTGCGCGCAGGCAGCTCATCCAGGCTCTTCCAGTGGTTTACTATAACAGAGCCTTTGGTAAAACCCCAAATATATTTATCAAAAGAGCCAAACTCTTCCTGTATCCTTAGGAAAGCCCTGGCATTATTTATTGCCGACTTGATTTTCAGCTTGTTACGGATGATCCCTTCATCCGTCAGAAGTTCGTTGATTTTCTTATCGTCATACCTGGCTACCCTGGAAGGGTCAAAGCCTTCAAATGCCCTGCGATATCCCTCGCGTCTGTGGAGAATAGTTCTCCATGACAGACCTGCCTGGGCGCCGTCAAGAACGATGGCCTCAAACCATCTGTTATCATCATGCAGGGGTACACCCCACTCATTGTCATGGTAGCTTATCATCAGCGGGTCGCCTGAGGGCCATTCGCAGCTCTTTCTCATCTTAATCCGAACCTGTAGGAGAACTTCAACAGAAACACGTTATGCGGCTTATTGTCAGTAAAGAGATATTTGGCCTGTGAGCCGAAATCGAAGAGACCGTCACCGGCATAATATTCCCTTGTCTGTGACCATACAAGGTAGGCTGTGGAACCGGGAAGAAACTCCCAGCGAATCACCAGGTTATGGAGGAACTCGCTCACGGTGAAGTCGGGATTTTCAAACTCGTAATCGATCCAACCGTCCCGGTTTTCATCAACAAAATAGGTCTCATCACTATAGCTGATCTCACTGTCAGTATAGGTGTGGTATCTGTCAGACAACGCATCGGCAACGGGATCTGTGATACGCTTGAAGCTACTGTACTTGCCTGAACCGAAGAAAGGCTGCCCCCAGTACTGAATTGTCAAGTCAGGTGTGATGTTGTAATCGACTCTCAGAGACATACTGAGTATCTTCTGATCGATGGTGCCAAAGATGTACCTGGGTGTGTAGGGGCCGCTTGTTGCTGAGACAGTGGTCACGTACTGCATCTCATTAATCGTCCTGCTCCACTCTGGCTCAGCGCTGATTGTGAGGGTATTGACAGGCCGGTATTCCAGTTCAAGGCTAAGATCGTAACTTGTCCGAATGGCCTGAAAGGTCTTATGGAGACTGAAGTCAACCTCAGCGGAGAGTTTCTTACGTGAGTTTGAATTAATTCCTCCGCCTACATAAAACTGTGCTGGCATTATTATCGCCGGGCCACCTCTGAGAAGCAGGTTGTCTGTCTCCTGACTGTTAAGCTGTGCGCTGATAAATGAGCTCCATAGATTTTTATAATGTGCTGACCATGATTGAGATATGCCAACCAGGTTGGTATGGCCTCCGAAATCCATCAGATGGATCAGGTTGGTGCCGAAGTACATACTGTTGAAGATACTGAACGGCTCGTAGATGTTGTAGTTTATTACTCCCACACCAAGATACTGGTCGGCAACCTGCATGTAGCCGATGTCATTCAGCTCCAGTCCTGGCGATTTCCATGCTGAGAGGTAGAGGAATTGCCAGTTGCCTCCTATCTTGCCCGTCATCAGATTTCCGCCGAAACCGCTCAGGGATGTTCGCGACGGGTCATACTCGGTGTATTCTGCATCCGGTCTCCTGAAGTTATGAATTACTGACCGCTGTGTCCGGGCTATCATATCCTCAGTCCCGCTGACGTTGCTGAGAACGGTACGCAGCTGGAAGATATAATTCATTTCGCCGAAATACTGTGTGAAGTCAAGCCCCCCGGTGGTGGCAGATTTATGAAAGTAATTCTCTGTCTCCTCGTCCAGCATCCTGATGGTACTGGTCACCATGCCTCCGATGATTGTTTTTCCGCCGTTGAAATCCTGTTGCACCCTGCCTACGGCAAAATTTGTCAGCGGTTCGGCAGTCAGGTATGATGTCTCGCCGGTCAGTTCATTGCGGATCCTGGTATTGACATGTGAGGTCACCGCTTCTATGAACCCTACCGAGAGTCCGCCGGCCGATTTACCGGTCAGTTTTGCTGCCCCGATGATTGGAGTGAACTGAGGTGTCCAGGCGAATTCACCCTCTTCTGCATCATGGCTCAGCGACGGTCTCCTGCCGATTCGTCTTGAATAGAAAAGATTGTCGTTTCCCTCACCCCCATCGCCAATACCAAGGTTGTAGGAGGTAATGTTCTTGCCCTCAATGAAGAATGGCCTTTTCTCCCTGAAGTATGTTTCAAAGGCTGTCAGGTTGACTTCAGAGGGGTCTGCCTCCACCTGCCCAAAGTCGGGATTAAGTGAGAGGCTGAGGATCATGTTGTTCGTGACTCCTATCTTGGCGTCAAGGCCTGCAGTGGCTTTTATATCAGATCCGTCATACCAGGGATTGCCCTCTTCCCCCTCATAGGTCTCAATTTTAGCCACCCCGTAGGGTGTGAGGTCAAAGAGTGTCCGGGGTTTGATATTGCTCAGCCCGTGAAGAAGTCCTGCGTTATGAACCAGCCCGGAAGCATTCCTGGCGATAGGTTGCCACAGGTCAGTCTCATTGTGACGGTAAATCTCCCTGATTATTTCCAGTCCCCACACCTGGCTCTCCGAGGCGGAGAAACGCATCTGGGTAAGGGGGATGCGCATCTCTGCCGCCCAGCCCCAGTCATGGATTGCGGTTTTGACATACCAGATGGGATCGAAGGTCTCATCTTCGTTCATCCCGTCATCGGTCCATATCAAGTCGCCCTTGACGCCTGCAGCGCTTACGCCAAAACCAAATGCCGTGCGCTGGTCAAAGTATGAATCAAATGCTATGACAACCTCGTCACCGTCAGTATCGTCACGCCTTGTCATCCTCGAGACGATGCTGTCAGGGGCGGAGTCATAAGCCTTTATGGCAACGTAAATACTGTGATCGTCATAGATAAGCTTGAATTCAGTCTTCTGTTTTGCCGGGGCTTCTTCATAAGGTTCATATTGCCGGAAATCACCGCTCCACTCGCCGTGTTCCCAGGCTTCATCATCCAGCTCTCCGTTGATGACCGGCGGATCCGTAATACGGGTGGCGGTGTAGATCCTCTTTTCAAAGTCCTGCCCGCTGACCGTCAGCGACAGCAGAAAAGAGATGAAGATGAGGTATTTTTGCATAAAGGCAGTATTGCAGGGTTAGTAAGAAAAGGCAGATCAAATTTATGCAAAAAAGTGGTTGACATAATGAACCATAGTTGGAGGTAGGGGCAAAAAAAAAGAGCGGGCCTCTCTGACCCGCTCTCCCGGACCTGCATGTACAGGCGCTTACCGCAGCCCGAACCTGTAGGTAAATTTTATCAGAAAAACATCATAGGGTTTCTTTTCGGTATAGAGATTGTTCAGGTTCTGTTCAAGAGAAAAGGAGCCTGTATTGTCAAAATAATCACGTGTTTGTGACCACACAAGGTATATGGTGGATCCCGGACGGAATTCCCACCGGGCTACCAGGTTTGACAGAAACTGATCGAAGTTGTAGTCAGGATTGCCAAAATCATAGTCGCTGACGCCGTCATTGTTGTCATCAACGTAGTATCTGTTTTCATCAGGGTCGAAACTCATCTCACCTTCCGTCAGTAGGCGGTAACGGTCTGAGAGGTTTTCTGCCCTGGGATCTGTCACTACCTTGAACCTGCTGTAATCCATTGCTGCCAGGAAGGGCTGTCCCCAGTACTGGATGGTAAGGTCGGGGGTGATATTATAATTGAGTCTAAGGGACATGCTTACTATCTGCTGGTCTATCCGGCTGAGCAGGTAACGGTCGCCGTCAGAGATATGTGTCACATACTGAAGGGTATTCATGTTCTTCGACCAGGAGGGAGAGAGAGTGACAGAGAAAGACTGACCCGGCTTGGCCGTAAGGTTGAAGCCTGCGGCGTGTCTTTTGGAGGCATCATCTCCTCCTCTCGCGCTGTTGGCCCACAGTGTGATATAGATCATTTTCGAGTTATTGGAGCCCACGTTAAGAAACCCGTTGAGGTATGAGGGGCTGAGCATCGATGGTCCTCCGCGTAGCAGGGTGTTTGAGATGGCGTTACCCTCATAGTTGCCGCCTATGCTTATCCACCAGAGGTTTTTGAACTGTGTGTATACACTCAGGTTCCCACCGGTGAAGAGATGTGTGCCACCCCAGTCCCATCCGGTCCAGAAGTTTGCATTGGGTCTTATCTGTCTGAAGATGCTGAAGGGCTTGTCAAAGTTATATGCTGACCACAGTCCTGTCATGATGGCGTCGGCGCTCTGCAGGTAACCGACATCGTTGAGGTCAAATCCCGGAGATTTGAAATAACCGAAGGCCATGAAATTCCAGTGTCCGCCTATTTTGCCTGTCTGAATGTTGCCGCCGAACCCGTTCATGGATGTTTTCGTGGGGTCGAGCTCAACATAATCAGCATCGGGTCTCTGGTAATAGTGCACGGAAGAGGTCTGCATCCGTTCTATAGCCTCTTTGCTGCCGTTAAGGTTGCTTGCGCCTACCGCCCCGGAGAGGAACCAGTTTCTTTCAGTGCCGAACTGATGGGTGAAATCGACTCCTGCAGTGTTGGCGCTCCTGACGAGTCCGTCGATGCCTGTTCCTTCAAGGAAGCGGTGTGTGTTGGTGAAGGCCCCGCCTATCACTGTCCTGCCCTCTCCAAAATCCCTCATCACCCTTGAGATGAAATAGTTGGTCAGTGGCTCAACGGTCTGCCATGATCTTGTACCCAGGGAGTCAATCTCGGCTTTGCTCTCTGCTGTCACTGCCTCCAGTATCCCGATAGAAAGTCCGTCAGGTGTCTTGCCGGTGATCTTGGCGGCGCTGATGATGGGGGTAACGCGCGGTACCATTGCATACTCGTTGTCTTCTGTTTCAGCATCTGTCTGTGGACTGCGGCCGATCCTTCTGGAGTAAAAAAGATTATCGTAGCCTATGTCTCCGTCGCCGATACCTGTCTTGAAGCTTGTTATGTTATTGCCCTCAATGAAGAAGGGCCTCTTCTCCTGGAAGAAAGTCTCGTAGGCTGTGAGATTGACCTCTGAGGGGTCCGCTTCTACCTGTCCGAAGTCAGGGTTGACAGTGAGATCCAGGGTCATGTTATTGGTGATGCCGAACTTGGCGTCAAGTCCGGCATTGTATTTCCATGCCTTTCCGGTTGCAAAGGGGTTGCCCTCTTCGCTTTCAAATCGTTCATGGCTGCCCACAACAAATGGTGTTATGTCAGCCTGCTTTCTCGGTTTGATGCCTGTTACGCCGGTCATCTCACCGAAATTATGTATCAGGCCTGAGGAGTTGCGGTCTATATGTTGCCAGACAGACAACTCCTGCTTGCGGAACACTTGTCTGAACACCTCAAGCCCCCATACTCCGTTATCTGATATCCTGAATCTCAGCTGTGTGAGCGGTATTTTTATTTCAGCGGCCCACCCCCACTCATACATTTCTGTGGCTGTGAACCAGATAGGATCCCAGGTATCATCCTCTACCTGCCCGTCGCTGGCCCAGATGAAATCGTTCTTTACGCCAGCAGCATTGACAATAAAGACAAAGCCGGTGCGAAGATCATGGTAACTGTCAAAGGAGATGCCGACAAAGTCTCCGTCGGCGTTATCCCTCCGTGAGATGCGCCTGACAATACTGTCAGTCCGGGTGTCGAAGGCTTTTATGGCGACATATACATTGTTATCGTCATACATCACGCAGAACTGGGTCTGCTGTGAGGGCTGAGAGCCGTTATGGGGTTCAAACTGGGTGAATTCACCGCTCCAGGTGCCGGCGAGCCATGCTTCATCCTCAATGGAACCGTCTATTGAGGGAGCCTTTGAGGTGAACAGGGCGCAGTAGCTCTTTCTTGGAATTGTATCCCTTGCACCGGCCAGAAGGCACATAAAGACCAGAAACAGGGTCAGAGCAATTCTTTTCATGGCGGTAAGAGTTAAAGTCTAAAATGCAAGTCCGTAATAAAGACTTATTTTTGGTCATAGTGCTGCATGGGTTTATCAGGCAGTAGGCAGTAGGCAATAGGCAATGGTGGGAGGCCAGAAAGGAGGAAGCGGGAGGATTGGTCAGATGAACTCGTAGCTGTTGCCGGTGTGGGAGAGGAATCTGAACAGTCCTTCACGCGGTATGATCAGGGAGGCGGTGTTTGTGTTGGGGTGGAAGGAGAGTCTTTCGTGGTTCAGCAAAGCCTTGTCTATGAAAAGATGCACATGGCGTGTGTGATCGTTTATCAGTCCGAACGGTGAGACGGATCCCGGTGTGAGCCCCAGGTACTGCATCAGCCTCCTGTCTGAAGCGAAGGAGAGCTTGCCCTGACGGAGTTTCTGTTCAAGCTCCCTGATGTTGAGCTTTGAATCATAGTACAGTATCACCAGGTAATGCCTGTCGCCCTTGTGATTGCGAAAAAAGATATTCTTGCAGTGGCCTGAGTCTATGCCTGCCCAGTATTTCATGGCCTCCTCAACTGTAGGCACCGGAGGGTGTTCGATATACTCGTATGGGATCTCTAGACGGTCGAGCAGAGCATATAGTTCTGCCGGTCCTCTCATCGTCCGCCTGAAGGTTTGGGACAGTATGTGAACTGCATCTCACAGAGCAGTGCCAGATCTTCGCCTGCTTCCCGGAGGTCTACATCCTCTTCATCATAGTGCCATTCGATCTCCACTGGTACGCCCTCCTCCCTCAGTGTCTGAAGGTTTGTAAATATATCGAAGAGAAACTTGGCTGACGACGAATTGAAATACTCTAGATCAAGTTTCAGCAGAAGAGGCTTCTGGTCAGTATAGGGTCTTTTCTCCCGTACCCATATCATGAACTCTTCCATCCATTCCAATACAGGATAATACAGGCTGCGTACATCTTCCGGAGCCGATTTGCCGGCAATCAGAAACCTGTTTTCTTCAGGTGCCAGTATGATTTCCGGTGATAGGTCAGTGGACCTGTGTCTGAAATCTTTCATTCTATCCCCCTTTTATGCAAAAGTTGCAATTTTTCTTCAAATGTCAAAAATAAATATCAGAGCAGCCCCACTGCGTCAGCATCAGGACTGTAGCCTTCATCTTCCGACAGAGCCGGTCCGCGTGAGGCGGCTACGGCTAGCATGTCGCAACGTTCGTTTTCAGGATCATTGTTATGGCCTTTGACCCACTTCAGGGTAACCTTATGACGTCGGTAGGCTTCCAGGAACCTGATCCAGAGATCCGGATTCTTCTTTTTCGCAAACCGTTTCATCTCCCAGGTGAAGAGCCAGCCGTTGTTGACCGCATTGACCAGGTACTGTGAATCAGTATAGAGTGTCACGGCCGTTCCATCTCTTTTAAGAGCCTCGAGGCCTGTGATTGCGGCAAGCAGCTCCATGCGGTTGTTCGTTGTAAGGCGAAACCCCTCCGAAAGCTCCTTGCGGTGTCTGCCTGACATGAGAACGACGCCATAGCCTCCCGGACCCGGATTGCCACTGCAGGCCCCGTCAGTATAGATTGTCACTTCATCAGCCATTGGGCAGGGTTATGCCGGTGTTACTGATAAAGAGTCGAATCGCTATGGCAATCAGGATTACACCAAAGAACTTCTTCAGGATATGCAGTCCGGTCTGGCCCAGCAGCTTCTCAATGGCCGAGGTGAGGCGCAGGACGATATAGACTATGATCATATTGAGCAGAAGGGCAATAAGTATATTCACCGTCTCATACTCAGCCCTGAGTGAAAGGATGGTAGTGATGGACCCTGCGCCGGCAATGAGGGGAAAGGCGATAGGGACGATGGTGCCGCCACCGGGCGAGTCGTGCCTGAAGAACTCCGCACCCAGCACCATCTCCATCCCTAGAAGGAAAATGATGAATGAGCCTGCGATGGCAAATGAGCCGGCATCGATGCCGAAGATACCCAGAAGCTTCTCACCGAAGATGAGGAAAGCCAGAAAGATAGCCAGTGAGACGACCGTCGCCCTTTCAGCATTAACCCTTCCCGTCTTTGCCTTGATATCCAGTATTATAGGTATTGACCCTGGAATGTCAATGATGGCAAACAGGACCATGAAGGCGGCTATTATCTCCAGAAAATTTATCTGCATCGGAAAATTTTTGCAAAGATAGTTAATTCAGTCGGCAGTCAGCAGTACCAGTCGGCAGTACAGTCGGCAGTCGGCAGTCAGCAGCAAAAAACAGTCCCCAGTCGCCAGTCTCCATTCGGCAGTCTGCTAATTATTGCTCGTCTGAAGACTGAGGACTGAAGACTGCGGGCTGAGGACTACTGCCTTATATCCATCTCCTCAAGAAGATGGCCTGCGCCGGAGTAGACATCCATTACCCAAAGCACGTAGCGAATATCAACGCATATGCATCTCTGAAGGTCCGGTTCGAAGGCTATGTCGCCGGTCATTGCTTCCCAGTTGCCGTCGAAGGCCAGTCCTATGAGCTCACCGTTGCCGTTCAGCACCGGACTTCCGGAGTTGCCTCCCGTGATGTCATTGTTGGTGATAAAACAGACCGGTAAGTGGCCATCCTCTGCAGCATACCTGCCGTACTCCCTTTTCTCGTTGAGGTCTATAAGGCGCCCGGGCAGGTCGAACTCATAGTCGCCAGGCTTGTACTTCTGTACTACGCCATCGAGCGTTGTGTACCAGTTGTAGTGAACAGCATCGTAGGGGAAGTAATCGAGCACCTTGCCGTAGGATAGTCTCATGGTGAAGTTGGCATCAGGATACTGGGTCCTGTCGGGCTGATATTCCATGACACCGGCCATATAGAGACGTCGTCCCTGTGTCAGGTCGTCATTGTAACCTTCGAGCTCCCTGCGGAGGTTAGACTGTACCTCGCTGATCGATTTTGCCACTACGAATGCCGGGTCTTTCTGCAGAACCTTGAGGTTCGGGTCGGAGAGAAATGCTTCGAGTTTCTCCGGAGATGTAAATATCGATTTAACAAATATATCATCAACAAATGCGTCGACATTGCCTTTAAATTTCTTATCGATGAGGGTATAGAAGTCAGGCCAGTACTTCGCGTCTATATCCTCCCTGTAGAGTTTGATCAGTGCCCTGGTGACCTTCCTGTCGGTTGGGTAGTTGTAGTCGTCGTAGAAACTGTCAGTGTATCTCTTCAGCCTTCCTGTCATGCCGTCGATTTTCTCCTGGTCTTTTTCGGCGAGCATCTCTTCCATGGGAGTCATCATTCCTGCAAGGCCGATCAGTTCCAGTGACCGGCCGAGGGTCTCGGCCAGGTATTGCTGTGCGTTGTATTTCTCTGCCCTGCCACTGATGGCGTTCTCAATAAGGGTGAGAGCGGTGCCGTACTTTTCGAGGCGTGCCGCGTCGGCGCTGACCCACTCCATGAATTCCTTCTGGAATGCAGCTTTCTTTTCAGCTGTGCGCAGACGTTCCAGTCCTTCATTCTGGCCTATTGAGAATTTCCAGTAGTTCGAAGAACCAGAGTATTTTGATGCGTACTGGATATTGACCTTCGGGTCAGCCATCATATCCTTCATCAGGATATCCTGCCTTATGCCGCGTATCTTTATCCTGTTGGCGTTGGTGATCTTCATTGCCTCATTCACCTCGTAAGATGTCATGTACCTTGTGGTACCGCCGGGGTAGCCCATCACCATGGTGAAGTCCTCCTTCTGAAGGTTCTTTATCGAAACGGGAAGGTAGTGCTTCGGTTTGAGGGGTACATTATCCTCGGAGTAGGGTGCCGGCTTGCCGTCGGGGCCCATATAGACGCGGAAGACGCTGAAGTCGCCGGTGTGGCGCGGCCACATCCAGTTGTCGGTGTCATGACCGTATTTGCCTATCGAGTTCGGGGGGGTGCCCACAAGTCTCACATCGGTGAAGACCTCATATACGAGCAGGAAATACTGGTTTCCGCTGTAAAATGGCTGCACGCGTGCGTTGTAGTGTGTATCCTTTGTGGCTTCAGCAGTGATGGCCGAGCTGACGTCATTGATAGCCTCGCGGCGTTCTGCCTCTGTCATCGCGTCAGTCACCTCGCCAAGGACACGGTCAGTGACATCCTCAATGCGCACCAGGAAGGTGACGCTCAGGCCGGGGTTGGACAGCTCTTCTGCCTGCGACATAGCCCAGAAGCCGTTGTTGAGGTAATCATGTTCCACGGTGCTGTGACTCTGTATCGCCCCGTAACCGCAGTGGTGGTTGGTGAGAAGCAGACCCTGCGGAGAGACTATCTCGGCGGTGCATCCGCCGCCGAAGATCACTATTGCATCTTTCAGACTGGCATTGTTGACGCTGTAGATATCTTCAGCCGTCAGTTTCAGTCCCATCTCGGTCATGGTGCCGATGTTCAGTTTTTCCAGCAGCGGCAGGAGCCACATTCCTTCATCGGCCCTGGCCTGGTAGCCGGAGAATGTAATCAGAATTACAAGAACGGATAAGAGTTTTCTCATGAGAATATTGTTGCTAAATTTTACGAATTGCCAAAGATATCAAAATAGATTTTCGGGAAATATGATTTTAACATTTTATAAGAAAGGGAGTTCTCCCTGCAGGTCCGTAAGGTTAAAGGAGAGGCGATGGTAGGGTGTGATGCCGTGTTCCCTGATGGCCCTCCGGTGGTCTGCCGTGGGGTATCCCCTGTTATGGCGCCACCCGTACTGGGGGAAGAGGGCATCCAGCTCTTCCATATGCCTGTCGCGCTCTGTCTTGGCGAGCACCGAGGCGGCGGCTATGGAGAGGTAGGTGGCGTCGCCGCGCACTATTGTGTGGTGGGGTATGTTACCGTAGAGATAGAAGCGGTTGCCGTCTATGAGCAGAAGCAGGGGTTCGACCTTCAGTCCTGCTATCGCCCGGTGCATGGCTGTGATCGAGGCGCGAAGTATGTTCATGGCATCTATCTCCTGGTTGCTGCATGAGGCGATGTTCCAGGCTACGGCCCTGGTGGTGATCTCGTCGCGCAGTCGCTCGCGCTGCCTTGCTGTCAGTCTCTTGGAGTCGTTAAGCTCCCTGTTGCGGTATCGTTTCGGCAGTATCACTGCTGCCGCATATACCGGTCCTGCCAGGCATCCGCGTCCCGCCTCGTCGCATCCTGCCTCCCGTATGCCGTCGCCGAAGAAGGGTCTGAGCATCAGGGCCGGGTGTTGAGTGTGCGGATGATGCAGTTCCACATCTCTGTGGCAGCGGTATTCCAGCTGTATCTCATGGAGTTGGCTATCCCGTCCCGAGACAGGCGGCGGCGCAGCGCCTCATCGCTGATGAGGCGTGCCATAGCGTCCGCTATGGCCTCTGCGTCAGCGGGGCTGACGCAGAGCGCCGCGCCGCCGCTGACCTCCGGCAGCGACGTGGTGTCAGAGAGGATGCAGGGCGCGCCGCACCGCTGCGCCTCCACCACCGGGATGCCAAAACCCTCAAGCCACGGCACAAACAGCAGTGCCTCGGCACCGCCGTAGAGCCTGCGCAGCACGTCGCGCCCTGCAGAACCGGTGAAGCGTATGTCGCTGCCGTAGGGCGATGAAGCCAGCGCCCTGTCGAGCTCACGTGTCAGGTAAAGCCTCCTGCCGGCAAGCAGCAGCAGATGATCACCGCCGCCGCGGCTCCTGAAGATATCATATGCCCTGATCACCGCCTCCACATTCTTTCT
>CALMRD010000294.1 GCA_937871625.1 uncultured Bacteroidales bacterium
CGGCATCATAAACCTGCGGCAGCCACGGATCACCCGAGGGCCTTCGCTCCAGCGGGGTTACGGGCTTCACAACCCGTCCCGCCGTACCGGCCACAGCCCTAATGATGGCACGTGCCACCGGTATCTCCGCCTCGGGCGGCTCGGATAGCGAGACCCTGACCGTATCGCCTATCCCCTCGGCAAGAAGCGTGCCCGTACCGGCAGCAGAGATGATCCTGCCGTCCTCACCCTCACCCGCCTCGGTGATGCCCAGGTGAATCGGGAAACAGATACCCTCCTCCGACATCATCCTGACGAGCAGACGGTTGGCAGTCACCATCGTCAGTGTATCGGACGACTTCATTGAAACAACAATCCGGTTAAACCCCTCCCCCCTGAAAATCTTCAGGAATTCGATGGCCGAGACAACCATCCCCATCGGGGTGTTACCGTAACGGGTCATGATGCGGTCAGAGAGCGACCCGTGATTCACACCGATTCGTATGGCAGTGCCATTATCCTTGCAGATCCTGATCAGCGGCAACAGCCGCTCCCTGGTGCGTCCCAGCTCTGCTATCCATTCGCTTTCGGTGAGCTCCTGCCTTATGAATGAGGCCCTCTTATCTGCATAGTTGCCGGGATTGATGCGTACCTTCTCAACGATGCGTGCCGCCACCTCGGCAGCGTCAGGATTGAAATGTATGTCGGCACAGAGGGGAGTATCAAATCCGGCCCTGCGCAGTTCACTCCTTATATTGGCGAGGTTCCCGGCCTCCCTGACGCCCTGGGCTGTCAGCCTGACAAGCTCACCGCCCGCCTCAATGATACGGATGCACTGGCTGACGCTGGCTGCAGTGTCAAGCGTGTCGGTGTTGGTCATGCTCTGCACACGCACGGGGAGATCACCCCCCATGGCCAGGCTGCCAATGGTTATGATATCTGACCTGTATGGTTTGGTCATATTGATTTTATCTGACATTGCTGCATCCCTGCGGCTGAGGAGTGATCTGCCCTGCAGTTTCCGGAGCATATGCCATTCCGCTATCTCCCATATTTAGCCCCGCCTGCATAGTCAGACCCGCGTTTTTCTTATATTGCTGGCTCTTATGTACTTATCTCCCAGTCGTACCCGTCTTTCCGGTCCTTCACCGTAATGCCCAGCTCACTCAGCCTGTTGCGTATCCGGTCCGACACCTCCCACTCCTTCCTGGCCTTGGCCTCCTGCCTCATGTCGAGCAGCAGCGTGAGTACCCCTGCCAGCTTTTCGTTACCGGCACTCTCCTCTGCCTTCAGCCCGAAGATGTCATGAACGAATGTGCTGAACAGGCGCTGCAGGGCAGTGATGTCATCTGCCGTCAGCCTCTCCTTTCCGTCGCTGACAAGATTGATAATCCTCACGGCATCAAACAGGTGTGCAAGAGCCACCGGCGTATTCAGGTCGTCGTTCATCGCATCGTAGCATCCCTTCTCCATGCCGCTGACGTCCACAGAGGACGTTTCGGAAGGAACCAGGTTCGCCAGCGTCCTCTCTGCGTTCATCAGCTTCTGCATTCCCAGTGATGCTGCCAGCAGCGCCTCATTGCTGAAGTCGAGCGTGCTCCGGTACTGTGCCTGCAGCATGAAGAAACGGATGGTCATGGGCGAGTAGGCCTGCACCAGCAGCTTATGACTGCCGGTGAAGAGCTCGTCAAGGGTGATGAAGTTGCCCAGCGACCTTGCCATCTTCTGGCCGTTGATGGTGACCATGTTGTTATGCACCCAGTAGCGTACCGGGGGATGACCCTGGGAGACCGTGCTCTGTGCTATCTCGCACTCATGATGCGGGAAGATAAGGTCCATGCCACCACCGTGTATGTCAAAGGTCTCTCCCAGGTACCTGGTACTCATCACCGAGCATTCCAGGTGCCATCCCGGAAACCCTTCGCTCCAGGGTGAGGGCCACTTCATGATATGTCCCGGAGAGGCTTTCTTCCAGAGGGCGAAGTCGAACGGCCCCCGCTTCTCATCCTGCCCCTCCAGCGCCCTGCTGTTGGCCCGCATCTCCTCCAGCACCCTTCCCGAAAGGATACCGTAGTGATGCTCACGGGCATACTTCTCAACGTCAAAATAGACCGAGCCGTTCACCTCGTAAGCATATCCCTTCTCCAGTATCCTCTCCGTCATCTGCTGCTGCTCCAGGATGTGGCCCGTGGCCCTCGGTTCTATGGACGGCGGCAGTGTGTTGAGTCTCTCCATGGTCCTGTGGTAGCTGTTCATATACTTCTGCACCACCTCCATTGGCTCAAGGTTCTCCTGCCGTGCCTTTCTGCTTATCTTGTCTTCACCGGTGTCATCCTCCTCATTCTCGAGATGACCCACATCGGTAATGTTGCGTACATATCTCACACTGTAGCCCAGGTGCATCAGGTACCGGTAGAGGGTGTCGAATGTCACCGCCGGGCGGGCATGACCGAGATGAGTCTCGCTGTAAACGGTGGGACCGCAGACATACATACCCGCAAAGGGAGGCGACAGTGGCTCGAAAAGCTCCTTCTTGCGGGTGAGGGTGTTGTATAGATAAAGTGCACTTTTCATTCGTTCATAATGTATTTACTCTATTGGTCGAATGGAACTTGCATGACGCATTATTATCATTTCCGGTGATGAGCTCATGCAAGTTTCATCAGATCGGCTCTTTATGCAAAAGTAATGCTTTTGAGGTAACGGCGCCGAAAAAGGGGTGCCATAAAACTGCCCCGGACCACCGGGCCCGGGGCAGGGTCGCGACGAGGAGTGCAGCGTCTCTCGTCAGAAGCGACGGATCATGCAGCGAGACTTGCAATGAAGCGCCGTTTATCCCGATTAACCGTTATGCGAAAAATAACTTCAGACGAGTAGTTTCCATTTTGCCGCGATTTAATCCTCACCTAAAATAAAGCCCCAAAGAGACATTGACTAAAAATCAAAAATTGACTAAAGTAAAAATAAGAAATAATTTTCCTATTTGTCAAGAAAAATTCACATTTTTTAGTAAAATTTTCTGTTTGGTGTCAATCGTCGTGATAACCACCCCTTTTCAGACCTAAAATCCATAAAAGCTTGCCGAACCTGTGCGGGTAGAAGAGGAGCGCCTTCAGCACTGTGCGGCATCCGTACCTGCGCTTCATAAACCCGAAAGATGGGAACATGTCTCCCGCAATGAAGATCACCTTTTTCCACCATCTGTCAAACGACCGCAGGTTCCTCAGGAAGAACTCACGCTGGCTGATAGATTGCACGGACCAGGGTTTTCTCACCTTTTCCAGGAAAGCGTCGACAAGCTCCTGCTCCCGGAGACGGTTAATCCCGGAAGAGCCCTGCAGACCGTATTTCCTCTCTGCGAGGGTCGGTACAGCCCCCGTCTCCGGCACCATACCACTCTCTACGGACTCTGTCATACCCAGAGCCCTCTCTGCGAGGGTAGCTGCATCATCCCTCTTTGCTGCCATACCCGCCTCCGCGGGCAGTGTCAGGCCCCATACCCTCTCCATGAGGGTCAGCACCTCCCGCGTCTCTTTTTCTATTCCTGCCTCTGCGGCAGCAGGCTGAAGATCCTCACAGAAGATCTCTCTGCCGTACCTTCTCAGCAGCAGGTATATGTCGATATATAGCCTCAGCTGAAACTCACCCTTTATCTCATGTTTGATGATATGGCTGACCAGCCCCAGGAAGGCTGTCAGTGGGGGAAGGACGAACAGCGATTGGCCTCCCGCAGATATAACCTCTGCCTTCTCCATGGCCGCAGCCACCATCTCCGTCGCTTCCCGTCCAAAGAGCCTGTGATGAAGATCCACGGATATCCCTCCGCGGTGCAGCTCGGGAAGATGGTTACCGATATCCAGAATTATAGGTCTGTAGAGTCGCGACTTCAGTGAATTTGAGACGAACCCTGCCTTAATGAGAAGATCCCGGGCTCTGAGCACATCGCGGGGAGATACCAGCAGGTCGGCGTCACTCATCTGCCTCACTCCCCTGGCTCCGTAGACCTGGTGTTCCAGTGCCAGCCCCTTGAGCAGCACGACCCTGATGCCCTCCTGCTCAAGGCTCTTTGTAACCTCAGCTGCAACGGAGGTGATGTATGCCACGCGGGCAAGAGACCGCAGACGTGATCCCTCCATGATGGGACGTTCCGTCTCCGGCACCAGTGCCGTCAGCGACAGGTCGCTCAGGCTCTGCCAGACGAGGGCTGCCACCCCGTGCCTCACCGCCAGGTCAGTAAGGCGCTTCCACTCTTTCATGGAGCCTGCCTCCGCGGCGGCACGCTCCCGCTCATCATCGGTGAAGCCGGTTCTGCAAAGCAGAAGCAGCAGTGATATTACCCTGTCATTGTCTGCAGCTGATTCGGTCATCGGTACATCGATTTCTGGCGGCTGTACATCTCATGATACCTGCCGCGTGCCGCCATCAGCTCATCGTGTGTACCGCTCTCAGCGATGCGGCCGCGGTCGAGAACTATTATGCGGTCTGCCTCCCGCACGTTGGATAGCCTGTGGCTGATGAAGATACAGCTCCTGCCGTCAGTGATACGGCCCAGGTCTGAGAAGATCTCATACTCGGAGTCGGCATCGAGCGAAGAGGAAGGCTCATCAAGTATCAGCACCGGGGCCCTGCGGTACAGCGCCCTCGCTATGGCTATCTTCTGCCACTCACCCCAGCTCATCTCACGGCCGCCCTCGGTATGATGGCCGAGCACGGTGTCATAACCCTCAGGCATGCTCTCGAGCAGATCAGCTATGCCGGCCATGGCAGCTGCCTCCCGCATCCTCTCCGGATCACTTTGCCCCTCATCCGACGAGAGACGGATATTCTCTCCTGCAGTAAGAAAATAGAGCATGAAATTCTGAAATACAACCGAGAATAACCTGCGGTAGGCGGCAGGAGCCATGGAGGCTATATCGTTGCCATTCAGCAGTATGCGTCCACCATCCGGGTCATAGAGCCTGCAGAGCAGCTTCACCAGGGTGGTCTTGCCCGACCCGTTCGGTCCGACGACGGCTATCTTTTCACCCCTGCTGATCCTGAGGTTTATCCCTGCCACCGCCGGCTTCGTGGCCCCGGGATAGGTGAAGGTGACATTCTCGGCCACAATCTCGCCGAAGTCTGATGATTCCGGAGGCATCACCTCGCCACCCATTTTGCCCTTCATGTCGAGGAAGCTGAAGAGGTCGTGCAGGAAGAGCCTGTTCTCTGCCAGTCCTGCATATCCCGATACGGCATCACGGAGATAGACCAGCGCCTGCCTGAACGCTACCAGGTACATTGCCAGCTCGCCGGCAGTGATATCTGCCCTCACGAACGCACCGCTGGCATATACCAGTATGCCTGCAAAGGCGGCTACCTTCACCAGTGACGCGGCACTTTCGAGGAGTGTGTTCTTCCTTACAGCCTCCAGCTCCGGTACCTTTGAACCGTCGAAGTTACTGCGGAACAGCCTCTCAAAGTAATCGCCCAGCCCGAAGAGCTTTACCTCCCGGGCAGGCTTCTCTCCTGTAAGCAGCCAGCTGAAATATGCCGCCTGCCTCGTCAGCGGAGTGACATTCTTACGAGCCCTGTACAGGCGTGAGGAGTTCCTGTATCTTATCCATAACAGTGGCAGAAAAAGCAGTGCAAGCACAGCCAGCGGAATGATGCCGAAGGTCCTGAGAACATAACCCATGGCAATGAATGATAATACTCCGCGTACCAGCATGATAATGTCAGCCACCATCGCCGCCGGCCTCCAAGAGATGTCCCTGGCAGCACGTGACATCCCGTCGTGGAACGCCGGGTCCTCGAAGAACCTCAGTCCCATGCCTGTGGCATGCCCGTGTATCAGGGATGAAATATGACCCTCAACACGGACCGACTGCTTCCTGGCAAACCAGTGACCTGCAGAGGAGAGAAGATCATCGGCCAGAAGCGTCGCCGCCATTCCAGCTATCAGTCCTGTCACGGCACTGACAACAGGCAAATCGCTCCCGCCGGTGACACCGGTAATCCTGTCGACATAATACCTGATCAGAAAAACACCTGCCAGCGGCAGAAGAGATCTCACCGTCAATATTATAAGGCTGGCTGCCGTCTCCTTCCCCGAGCTTTTCATCAGCAACCCGAGTGCCCGTGATATGATCTTCCGCTGCTGTTTCATCTTACCAGTGATATTCACAAACTTACACAAAAACACCCGGTTTTGTAACTTCAAAAGCCAAACCGGTGGTTTTACGGGGGAATGATGGGAGTAACCATACTCCGTCGTTAATATCTAACAAGTTATTAACACAACATTCCTGTTGAAGGTACCATGACTTTTCTTACTTTTGAAACAATTACGGCTTCTGTCAGTTAAATAAGTAAATAAAGGCTATCTATTTAGGGATGAAAATAGCACAACATCAAAGGCTTGGCATGAAGGCGGGCTTTCTGTTCGCCTGTATGTCCCTACTGACAGTATTGCCGTTGTCAGGCCAGCTGCTTGGCGACGGTTCCATGGCAAATCCGTACAGCGGTTTCCTGTCAGGTAATCTTACCATCTCCGGTACCAAGTACTTCAACGGAAACCTGTACGTTGACAATGAGACCCTTACGGTCAGCGCCGGAGCAAAGCTCATAGCTGTCCAGAACAGGGCATCCATTTTTGTTACCGGCACCGGCCGCTTACTGGCTGTCGGTACAAAGCTGAGCCCGATCCTGTTCTCATGTGACATTGACCTCGACGGTATCAACGGTGAGCCGGGTGAATACTGGGGCAACATTAATATCAACTCATCCGGCGCCAGCCAGCTGATCTACTGTACTGTTGAGCGCGGCAGGAAGGATTTTTTCAAGTGGGGACTGATAGGGGGAGGAATGCGGATTGCATCATCAGCTGTTACTGTCTCCAACTCAACGTTCCGCAACTGCGTAGCTGAAATGGGCGGAGCCATCGCTGTGGTTAACGGCGCCACACCCTCCATCTCGGCATGTACCTTCCTGAATAACAGTGCCCTTGTACAGGGAGGAGCCATCTATACCGATGCGGGCTCAGCCCCTCTGATCGAGAACTCACTCTTCAACGGCAACAGCTCAGGTTCCCTGACCCTCAAGGGAGGAACAGTGGCGTCCATCGCCGCAGCACCTCATATAGTTAACTCAACCATTGTGAACAGCACCTCGCCCGTGAGCGACGGTACATCACTATATCTGGAGGACTCACCGGGAGCCATTGTAGTCAACAATGTCATCTGGGGCGGTTCAAACCATGTGGGACTGATCGGTACGCCCTCTTCCGTGCTGGAATACAACGCCATAGAGGGCGCTTCATATGCCGGTAACCTTACTCTCAACAGCGTGAACAGTGCCCCTGACGGGCCCAACTTCATAAACCCCTCAGCAGGCGACTTCAACATTGCATATACCTCCCTGTTGCGCGACAGCGGAGCAGAAACATACCCGGGTATCACCATCCCTGATCGTGACATCATCAGGTCATCACGCATCTACATTCCTGACAGGGGTGCCTATGAGATGATCTACAGCCGCTGGAACGGCAAGCTCAGTAACTTATGGATGCATCCCAAGAACTGGGAGGGAGCCTTCCCTCCTGGTAACAGAAACGTTGTCATCCCTGCCGGGCTGGCAGTCTATCCTGTGGCTGTTCCCGGTCCCGCCTTCACACTTAATGCCGGCCTGGAGATGATAGTTGAGGCCGGGGCCATCGT
>CALMRD010000295.1 GCA_937871625.1 uncultured Bacteroidales bacterium
AGCTCCTGTTGTTTTCTACCATCGTGACATTTGAAACCATCTGATCTACATCGGTCATTTCTGCCATACCTGCCGAGTACATTGCACGTGTCGAATTGAGCGTCTCCCTCAGGTCCGCAATATTTTCATCAAGCAGTTCAAGCGATCTTTCCGACACAAGTATCAGAAAATATGCTGAACTGACCGATTCCTTTGTATCCAGTTCCGATTTCTCAAGACTCTGCTGACTAAGCTTTTGCGCCAGTTTTGTAGTCTCAATCCCTATATATAACGGAGCATTGAATATCAGCATACTCGCCTCGACCGATGCACTTGAGTTGAACTGGGAACCAAATGTAACCGGGATCTTTTCTCCCGGCATCCCGAAGAATTCACCTGGAAGAAGCGTGGTCATCAGCTTCAGGTTGTCAGTGAATGAACCTGATGCACTTACCTGAGGAAGGGCTGCCGCGATGGTCTCCCAGAGAGCACTCCTGGAGGCCTCCACGTCCAACCTTGCCGATATGACTGCCTTGTTGTTTGCAACTGCATAATCCTGAGCCTGTTTAAGTGTCAGCTGCAGTTCACCATTGTTCTCCTGTGCAAAAATAGCTGCAGACAAAACAAAAATTGTGATCAGAGTAAAAATTGTTTTTCGTTTCATATTAAATGAATTATTTTTTGGCAATATTTATTATTCAGGTACTCAATTTCCGCTCATAAAAGTTTATAAGATCAAGGCCTTTTTGTGTGGAAATTCCCCTCAGGTAGTTAATATAAAAATTTCTTGCAACATCTTTGTTCATGAAATCATCAGGAGGAAAAACATTCTTGTCATTTGATATCTTTGCCACTTCCAGAAGACATTTATTAGTAATGCCAATGTCTATATCCTCTCTGAATACTCCTTCTTTTATCCCCCTTTTTAATATTTCCGAATTGTTATCATAATATGGTAATTCATAATCCTCTTTCAGATTTTCAATCGTCTCACGATAATGTTTTTTTATATCCAACTGAAAAGCAGGACTCATACTGCGTAGATGGCCGCTCATAATATCGACCATTTTAAAAATGGCTTCTATCACATTATCCGATTCATTTAAAATCATTTTCGTCAGCTCACTCTGTCTTTCATACATCCACCTCAATACTCCCCGGAGTAATTCATCCTTGTCCCTGAAAACCTCATAGATCGTTCTTTTTGAAATACCAAGGTTCCCGGCAAGCATATCCATGGTAACTGCCCTGATCCCGTAAGTCCGGAACATTATTGCTGCTTCCTCGATTATTTTATGCCGGTAATCCATAATTCATGATAAAAACGCGGCAAAAATGTGAAAACTTTTTCAGTTTACAAAGTTTTCTTCGTTAAATTCCTGTTAAATTCAGTAAAAACCCGAAATTTACCGGTGAATGACAGGGTTGATTCGTGGTGGGAGACAGGGGTTGCTTCGTCCCCGCTGAGGGCGGGTCCTCGCAATGACCATGGACGTATGATTGATTTGTAATGGGGGCAGGGTCATTGCGAGGAGCGAAGCGAGGTTGATTCGTAAAATTGAGCAGGGTCATTGCGAGGAGCGAAGCGACGAAGCAATCCTTGGCAGCCGGCAGAGAATACAATTAAATAATAGTGTACTATGTCATCAAATAAAATTATTTACCAGGTCGATGCATTTACATCCGAACCGTTTAAAGGAAACCCCGCCGGGGTATGCATCCTCGGGGATGAGATGCCTGATGATTGGATGCAGAATATTGCTGCCGAAATCCATGTTTCGGAAACAGCATTTATTACACAGTCTGACGACTCATATAAAATCAGGTACTTTACCCCTGAATCGGAAATACCTCTCTGCGGACATGCCACCCTCTCGTCTGCTCACATAATGTATGAAACAGGAATTGTTCCAAAAAAGGAAACAATAACTTTTCAATCCAGGGCCGGCATCCTTAAAATATGCTATTCCGATGGACGGGTTGTAATGAATTTCCCAGCATATGATCTTGAGCCGGCTGAAATAACACAGGAATTATGTAATTACATTATAATTACGCCTGTTGAATATTACAGAACGGCACATGGCCGGTCATTTGTACTTCTCAGAAACGAAGAAGAAGTCAGGAATCTGAATCCCGATTTCAGGGCGATGAAAAATTCGGTCTACGGAGATCTTATTGTTACTGCACCCTCATCAGATCCTCAATATGACTTTTGTGTCCGCTGTTTTGCCCCGGCCCTTGGTATCGATGAAGATCCCGTAACCGGCTCGGCTCATTGTGCTCTGGCACCATTCTGGCATAATAAAACGGGCAGAAAAGAGTTCATGTCACACCAGGTATCCAAAAGAGGAGGAACTCTTAAGGTTTCCCTGCTTGGC
>CALMRD010000296.1 GCA_937871625.1 uncultured Bacteroidales bacterium
AAAGTTGGTGATGCACTTTGGATTCATACACTTGGCAATGGCGGTGATGGTGTCAGGCACTGCCACAACACGCTTCTCAACTACCTCATAATCCCTGATGATATTTAGCTTGGCGTTGGGTGCCACCAGGGCAATACGGTTGATATCGTCATCCTCGAAGAACACTCCCGCGATCTTTATGATGGCCTTCTTGCCGTCGGTCTTGCTATCGAGATTTGTGCCGAAGGTGATCTGGTTTTTGATCCTGTCAAGGCCCAGTATCTTGATAACCTTGAAGAGGGTTCTGGCCGGTATGTGATCTATCACAGTGCCGCTCTCGATGGCACTGACAAGTAGCTGCTTCGGATCATTTGCATTCTTCATGGCCTTCTATTTAAGTCCGAGTAAAGTGGTAATGATTGCCTGCCTTGTATAGACACCGTTGAGCGCCTGCTCAAAATAGTAAGCCTTGGTATTGGCATCTACGTCGGTATTGATCTCATTTACCCGTGGCAGCGGATGGAGTATCTTCATGCCGGGTTTTGTCTCCCCGAGCATGTTTTCATGTAGCACGTAGGCGTTTTTAACCTTTTCGTACTCCATCGGATCCGAGAACCGTTCGCGTTGAACCCTGGTCATATATACAATATCTGCCATGTTTATGACCTCTGACAGGTTGGATGTCTCGTAGTAGTTAAGTCCCAGGTTCCTGAGATAGAGTTTGTATTCATCAGGCATCATCAGCTCTTCGGGTGCAACGAAATTGAAGGAGGTCTTCCAGCGTGACATTGCCATCAGTAGTGAGTGCACCGTACGGCCGTATTTAAGGTCACCCACCATGCAGATATTGAGTTTGTCAAGCGTGCCCTGCGTCTTCAGGATGGAATAGAGGTCCAGAAGCGTCTGCGTGGGATGCTGGTTGGCGCCATCGCCGGCGTTGACGACAGGCACTGTTGAGATCTCACTGGCATATCTCGCACTTCCCTCTATCGGATGGCGCATGACTATCAGATCGGCATAATTGCTGACAGTCCTGATAGTGTCATTCAGGGTCTCACCCTTGGTGACGCTGGAGCTGGAGGAGTCGGTAAAGCCTATCACCTTGCCGCCAAGCTTGTTCACGGCGCTTTCAAAGCTTAGTCTCGTCCTTGTTGAGGGTTCGAAGAAGAGCGTTGCCACCACCCTGCCGCGAAGGATATCCTGAATAGGCTCCTTCTCAAATTCCGCGGCGAGATCAAGTATTTTCATGATCTCCGCGGTGGTCAGATCATCAATTGATACTAAGCTTCTGGTTTTCATAAAAATGCGTTTTTGATGCCCGGATCTGTACAAATTTATGACAACTGCCGCTGGAAAATCCCCGGTGTTCAAAAGTATTTGAAAAATAACTTTTCAGGTCGTGTGTATCCATTCAGCCCTGACTCCTGCTATCTTATTCAACCTTTCGGTGATACGGAGAGAGAGGGATGCCCTGAACGAGATCTCCATCGACACCTCCTGTCCGCTGTAACGGTGTGCCGACTGCCCGCAGTTCTCTTCTTTCAGCACCTTCATCAGGTCGTTCATTGCCAAGTAGGGGAACGTGATGAGCCAGAACTCCGTGAGGTGACGTTCACTTATGGTGGCATTCTCCAGAGCGTCGGCAGCAGAGGTTCGGTATGCATTTATCAGGCCGCTGACACCCAGGAGTGTGCCTCCGAAATACCTGATCACTACCACCAGAATGTTTGTCAGCTCCCTGGAATTGATCTGGCCAAGTATGGGTTTGCCTGCGGTGCCCGACGGTTCGCCGTCATCGTTGACCCTCCACGTCTGTCTGTCAGGTGAAAGCACCCATGCGTAGCAGTGGTGCCTGGCATCATGATACTCCTTACGCAGCTCCTCAAGCCTCTTTTTTATCTCCTCCTGTGATGAAACAGGGATGGCATGGGCTATAAACCTGCTGCCCTTCGCCTTGAAAACTCCTTTTGCTTCAGAATCAATGGTTTTATAGGTATCGGAGAAGAGGGTCATATTGCCGAATATATATAGTTTCAGCTCCCGAAGAGGGCCTTCGCACCTTTGAAGAGTGTGATCAATCCCATCATAACCAGAACCACATAGACAATGTTGGTAAATGAATTCTGACTGATTCGTGCCACAAGCTTGTCGCCTGTGTATAGTCCGGCAATAAGGGCCGGAACCGAACAGAGTGCCAGCAGCAGTGTCTCCTGCCTGATGAGTCCTGTGATAAAGTAAAAGAGCAGGGCATAGGAGACGGCGAAAAGAATGAATAGTGATATTACCGCATTGAATTTTTCCTTCGGTGTCTTCATTGAGGAGAGTATCACAGCCACCGGGGGTCCCGTGATGCCGGTGGCGCCGGAGAGCAGACCTCCCAGCAGGCCGCTTAGGGTGAGGGCTGTTTTGTCAGACCTGATATGAAAGTCGACACCCCGCCAGAGGGCAAAAACAATGAATATTATGATTACTCCCCATCCAAGCTGAATAAATGCCGGGTTAATAAACTTCAGTATCACTGTTCCTGCTGCCACTCCGGCACCGGTCCACAATGCCATGGCTCCCAGTGGCTGATTGCTTACCACTCTTTTTGAACGGCGGTAATAGAGAATGGAGAAGATGAAATTAATCATTGCGATGAAGACGGCAGTATCGGTTACCGGCATCAGGAACTGTAACAGAGGTACTGCTACCAGGGCCAGGCCGAAGCCGGTAAATCCCCTGACAACAGAGGCTGCAAAGATAATCAGCGATAGAAGGATGATATTGCCGGCCGTCACCATACTATTCGTAGAGTGCCATCTGTCTGAATTCAGCCATGAAACTCTCTATTGACTCATCCCATCGTGCGATCTCATCAGTGAGGGGAAGGCCCTTTTCCAGCACCTCTCTCATCCGGCTGTCGCCTGAGAGTATGTCAAAAGGCATCAGCCGGTATTCATATTCATATGGAGGCTGTTTGAACTGCAGCGATTCCGGCGGCGAGGTTTTAATAATAGCGTCAAAGAGGTGCAGGGCTGTTGCCACCGGTCTGAATGATGAGGCGTCAGTAACGTGTATCTGGATTCCGTTGCAGTATTCACCTGCATACTTGTGAAAGGTAGGTATGAAATCGTGGATACGGAAGCTGCATCCCGGCAGGCTTCTGCTGCGCAGTTCCATGAGAAGTCTGTGGCTGTCGACCCAGGGTGCTCCGGTGAGTTCAAAGGGTAACACCGTGCCGCGACCTTCTGAGAGGTTAAGTGCCTCGGCGAGTACGGTGCCCGGATATACCGTCGCACTCTCCTGTGAAGGCATATTGGGTGAGGGCAGCACCCATGGAAGGCCTGTCTCCCTGAACAGTGAGTCTCTTTTCCACCCCTCCATCCTGATGACATGCAGCTCGCATTCGGGCAGAT
>CALMRD010000297.1 GCA_937871625.1 uncultured Bacteroidales bacterium
CATAGTCACGGCAGCGGCTGATCACATACCTCAGCCCCTGAAGGATCAACTGGCCGAGGGTGGCCACCTGGTAATGCCCGTTGGCAATCCGGCCACGGTACAGGAACTTATCGTCCTCACTAAACGTAAGGGGAAGATAACAGAGCAACGACTGGAACCCGTCCGCTTCGTTCCCCTGAGAAGAATTAAGTAGTAAGATTCATCGCCCTTTGTTACAGACCTTCAGACATCAGACCTTTAGACCCTTGGACAAATTGACGACTGCAGGACCGCTGGACTGTAAGACAAAAATCGTCCAATACTAATCCAAACCGTGCCTTTGCTCATTTACTGTTGATCCTTTGCTCTACCGGTCTTTACTTGCATAAGACCAATGAGCCATAAGGCACACGCACATAAAAAAGGGAGAGAAATGAAAAAAATAATTATCCTCTCATTATTATCACTGACTGTCTTCAGGCATGCTGATCTTTTAGCACATGGCCCTGATTGTTGCGACCGGGAAGCTGTATTGTATTGTGAATACAATCATGCGTTCATGGGCAATACTGAAAGAGGTAAAATAGAAAAGGAGTTTTCTCAGGCAGTATTTGAGAAGTTCCGGGAGATCCTTAACCGTGATTGCTTTCAGGTGATATTGCCAACTCCGCTTGATGCTGCGAATATTCCGCAAAATGAGTATCAGATAGAGGTAAAACATACCCAGGTTACCAATATAACCAAATGGCCCGATACAAGGATTGAAGCTGAACTTTTTCTAATTGTGGAAGGATACAGGGAGTCCGTACATTACTGGGAAGTTGAAGAGGCCGGTGATAGCCTGACAGCTGATAAAATAAGCTGGCCATTATTTCTGGATAAGCTGGTAAATACAATCAAAAACGGACCGGAGATAACCGAGCTGATTGAAAAGTGTGAAAAACGGCCGGTTACCCTCAATATTGGCTGCGATAAAGAGGTGTTTAATCCGGGAGAAGTAATCAGCATTTTTCTATATGAATTTAAGGATAAATATGGAGAAACTTCACGACCGTTTAACCGGATTGTAGTACAGGTTTCTTCCGGCGAGATTGTTAATGAAGCTCCAATTGACCTGGGCTCTGAGTATTATGCATTCAGAATAGAGCAAAATTTAATAGAGTTAAAATATAGAGCTCCCGACAATTGTGATGATCCTACCGTAAAATTTACCATTTATAACTCCTGTGATATACTACGTGAACAAGACTTATGGATTGGCAAAACACAAATAAAGGACCGCCTGCAGGAGAAGGATTTTGCATTGAATTGTTATGACGCCAGTATAAATGTCAGAGGAAATTATGACAGAGAACTCATCACATCACATGAAGGCGATAAAGACGGAGAGGTACAAAAACATCATCTTAAAGAATCGATTGAGGCTTCAGCCATCATCTTCCTAAAACTTATTGAGTCTCAGGATATGCCCGTTTTCAACCAGACCTGGCAGTATTACAAACCAACCAGTGTAAGCCTCTCCGGATTCAATTATAATTCTGAAGAAAACAGGTACAGTGCAGGCCCCAAGTATGAAACCACTATAGACTATCACCGGAGTGCGAAAAATCCTGAATTGGAAGATAAAGAACATGTCTCACAGGTACCCTGGATACTAGTGATTGACAATGAAACCGGGAAGGCGGTAAAATTTGCTCCGGCAGGATTTAATGTTGCATATGAAATTGATGAAACAGAGAATATTAACAGTGTAATATATACTGACCACGGCCCGGAAAGAGATTCAAAAACCAGCAATAAAACCAGGGAAAGATCATTCGCTTTGGGTCCGGTTGCAGAAGAAGTCCCTGACCCTACCATTAAAACTTCAGATACCTGGATTCAGGATTACATAAAAGAGCAGGGGATTGAAATACCTGCAGGTGTGCCAATACCAAATGTATCAAACCAGGAAACGGTGAAAGAAATACATCCAGATATTCTGGTAAAGCATGGCGATGGTAAAACAAGTTTTGGCGGTGATGGCAGCCGCAACATAAAGAAAGAACTTGAAGATGGCTACGAGGAACAGAATTTCCACTACAACTGGAGTATGACAGTTACAAGGAGAAAATAGATAATCACCCGAATGAATGGCAAATTACATTTCACAAATATTTTAAAGTTGCCTGATAATCCCAATATAGTCACCAAAGCCCATCGTAGGCTTTCACATTCGCTCCTTGCGGATATCTATCAGGCCAAAATGTTATTTCACATGAATAGTGAGAAAGAGTTATCAGAGCAGGAAGAAAAAATAATGCTTCTCATAAAGGGAGGCCTTATCAACGAGGAGGTGGCTTCAGTTCTGGAAAAATCACCCGGGACGATTAAGTACAATCTGAGGAAGATCTACCGGAAACTGGGTGCCGGTAACCGGGTGGAGGCAATAAACAAATTCAATGACACTATAAAAAAGAAAAAATGAGATCATGAAAAAACTATTCTTATTCCTTTCGTTCAGCCTGCTTGTTCTTCCCATGTCAGGGCAGTTCAAGGCCAGGATGTATTTCACCAGCATGGGACAGGATCGTGTGTTTACAGTCTATTCCGCCGAGGCCGGTTACCGTTACGAATTCAATGAAGACGGCCAGGAGGGAGTGATAATTGCCAAAAAGGGTGCCGACGATATAATCATCCTCATGCCGCAGCGGAAGATGGCAATGAAAAGCTCTGCCACTGATAAGATGAGTATGGGCAACGACCCGGTGGCCGCATACAAATATTATCAGGATCAGGGTCTGATGAAGGTCGAAGGTCAGGAAATCGTCAACGGAATCCCCTGTACCCGTTCCGGCCTCTGGAACAGGGAAAATCCCAACCAGAAAATGTTCACCATATGGACTTCAGAAGCGTACAATTTCCCGATAAAATTGACCAACCATATAAGCGGGTCTGACGATACAACAATGGAGTTGAAAGAGATAGAACCCTGGACGCCCAACCCCGAGAGCTTTGAGATACCTGCAGGGTACCAGGTTATGGAGATGCCGAAGATGAGGCCTTGAGCTTGAAATAAATGTCGATGAAACCATTATTATTATTTCCGGCAATCTTGTCGTTATCGGCAGGAGCAGTCAATTTTCATAAAACAGTCGCTTCACCTGTCATAGATGATGCTGATTATCTATGTGAGATTGTTATTCCAGATCATAAAATCCCCATTTACCCCGGGTCCAAAATAATCAAAGAATCATCATCAGATAGTGCTTACAACATGGTCTTTGAAACCGAAGATCAGCCTGAAAAGGTTGCCTCCTACTACAAAAAAGAGATGCTAAGACTTGGCTGGCCCGATGGTATGGTGATGTCAGTGAAGAACAGTGCCGCATTAATGCTTAATGACAATGGAAAGCAGTTCGCATTAAAGGCAGTATTGAGCAATGGGATAACCCGTGTTGATATTGTTTTGATTGGTAATTACAACCTTACCACAATACCTGAGGCAACTGTTCGCTCAGATGATCTGCCCGCCACATTACCCAATAATCCCAATGCAAAGATA
>CALMRD010000298.1 GCA_937871625.1 uncultured Bacteroidales bacterium
GGTAAGTCTCCGGGACGATGCTCATGGTTGAGATCGTGTATCACAGGTATGCACGGCACCTCCGTACGCAGAGGGATCATCCCGTCAGGGGCTATGAAAACATCAGCGCCACAGCTCCTGAGCACCCCCGGAAGAAGACGCTCATGCCACAGCTGCCACAGCAGCGGATGAAAGGTGCGCAGAGGGATGGTGATATATTCCACGTTATCACCCTCCAGGGGCGGTACATCATACCTCCTGTCGCCGATGAGCACAAAGCGGTGCTCCGGGTGGTCCCTGACCATGCCGCGGACAACCTCGAGGGTAAACCACCCTATACCGTCGTGAGGAACCGGCTTCAGCGTGCGTGCATTGATGGCAATGATCATTCCCTTGCTCTTTCCGAACTACAAATGTGGCAATTAATTTATAAATTGTCATCCATTTTCCTAAAGCGGGCAAGAGAGCACATTGAAGCGAAAGTTCCTGGTAAATATTGTTTTCCTGCTGACGGTAAGCATCCTTGTCAAGGCCTTCTGGGTGCTGGGCATCGACCGTACCGTTCAGAACAGCGTCGGTGAGGCAGCATACGGCAGCTATTTCTCTCTCTTTGGCTTTTCGGTGCTCTTCACGCTGCTGCTCGACATGGGGCTCTCGGGTTTTAACAACAGGGCCGTCTCGGCTGATCCGGGCAGGGTAAAGCTCTATTTTGGAAACGTGCTTCTGTTGCGGCTGCTGCTTACGGTGGCATATTTTGCCGTCACCCTCACCGTGGCCCTGGCGCTGGGCTATTCAGGCCGGCAGCTGTCACTGCTCCTGGTGCTGATGATCAACCAGGTGATGGCCTCAATGATACTATGGCTGCGGTCGAATATTAGCGGCATGCAGTACCTCTTCCTCGACAGCCTGCTGTCGGTGGCCGACAGGCTGGTGATGATCATCATATGCTCGGTGCTGCTCTGGGGCGGAGTGACCGACGGCCCTTTCAGGATTGAATGGTTCGTGTGGACGCAGTCGGCAGCATACTTCATCGTCATGTGCCTGGCGCTGGTGACCGTGGTACGAATGGGAGGTGTCTCAGGTGTCAGGCCCGACGCCAGGGTGCTGAAGAACATCATAGTGACAGGACTACCCTATGCAGTTGTTGTCTTTGCCATGACGGTCAGCTGGCGTATCGATTCGGTGCTGATAGAGAGGCTTCTTCCCGACGGGGCGATGGAGGCAGGCATATACGCACAGGCCTTCAGGCTCTTTGATGCTTTTGCCATGATACCGGTGATGTTCGGTGGCCTCCTGTTGCCCATCATGTCCAGGGAGCTAGCCGCGGGAGGCAACATCAAGCCCCTGGCATCAATGGCCGGCCGCATGCTCCTGGTGCCTGTGGGAGTGACGGCGGTGACGCTGGCATCATGCTCCGGAGAGATCCTCGACCTGCTCTATGCCACCCCGGCAGATGGTGCCGTAAGCGCCTTTGCTATCCTGATGATGACACTGATCCCGGTAGGGCTGATATATATATTCACCACTATGCTGACCGCCGCGGGCCGCATGAAGAGACTCGGTATGATTACACTTTCGGGAATGGTGGTCAATATCATTCTGAACCTGTTATTCATTCCCCGTTTCCATGCTCCCGGCGCCGCCTGGGCTGCACTCTGCACACAGTCGCTGGTGGCACTGGCATCTTTCCTGGCGGTGGAGAGGAACCTTTTGAGGCGACAGACCGTTAAACAGGTTGCACTTTTTATGCTGATGCTGCTACTCACCCATGCTGCCGGACGGCTGGCTGTGATTGCCGGTATGCCATGGATGGCAGCTGCAGGTCTGCAGATCGTTGCCGGGATAGCCTTTGCGCTGGCTCTCAGACTGATTGAGCCGCTCAAAAGCCTGAAACTGATCTTCCCCGGAACCGAATCTGTTTAAAAAGTGTTATTTTTGGCAGGAATTGTACATGTGTGTGTGATATGAAGGGGTTGTTAACAGCGATGATACTTGCTTTAATGTGCTCACCGGCATTCTCGCAGGAGCTGTCGCACAGGGTGATCGTGTCGGGTGCCGGCTTAGACTACATCAACGCCGGACCTATCTACTACCAGCATACCGTCGGGGAAGCAATGGTAGAACTGGTCAGCGAGGGTGAAATCGTCCTGACCCAGGGATTCCAGCAGCCCAGTATTATACAGAAGCCGGATGTCTCGGAAGAGAGCGGCGTCAGGTTCTATCCCAATCCGGTATCGAAGGAGAATGAGATCAGGAACACCCTGATACTGGAACTGTTTACCGGCGCTGCGCTACCATGGTCCTATGAGATTGTCATGGTCAATATCACAGGTGCCGTCATATACAGCGAGGTGCTCGACATTTCCGTCGACTCCTGGAGTGCTTACTCCACAGGCAGCTTCTTCTACAAGAGGCCGATCGACATGGAGGCTTACTCCAAGGGGGTTTATATCGTCAGGGTGGTGAGGTCTGATGGTGATGCCGATGAGGCGAGGATATTAAAGATGTAAAACGATGAAGATGAAAAGAGATATAGGTTTTTTGGTGTTGGTGGCACTAATTCTCTCAGGAGGTGCCGGGAGCGTCATGGGACAGGGAACAGGAACGGTCCCGCCCGGAATACACTACCAGGCCGTGGCCCGTGATGCAGGCGGGGAGATCAGAAACCAGTCCATTGATGTGAGGTTCTCCATCCTTGCCGGTGAGACAGCAGTTTACGAGGAGCTGCACCATACCACCACATCGCAGTACGGTGTCTTCTCTCTCATTATCGGTAAAGGGGAGGAGCTCACAGGCACTTTTTCAGGGATAGACTGGTCAACGGGAAACCACTCCCTTCAGGTCGACGTCGACCTTGGCAACGGATGGAAAAGGATGGGCACCATCTCATTCATGTCAGTGCCCTATGCACTCTATGCGGGGAAGACCCTTCTTCAGGAGCTGACACTTAACGGCAACCAGTTATCCATCTCCGGGGTCAATGAGTCGGTCACCGTTGACACCGATCCGGAGAATGAGCTGCAGGACCTGGGATACAATCCTTCAACCAGGACCCTTACTATTACCGGTGGTCAGGGCGTTGCGCTGGAGCCCATGGTGGCATTCAGGGCAAGCCTGGGTGAAGGTACCACAATAACTCTGCCGGCCAATGGTGAAGTACAGGTTCGCTTTGATGATGCCTCTACCGGACCAAATTTTAACGTTGGAGGTAATTACAACACTACAACCGGTGAATTCAGACCTTCTTCTGAGGGGATATATACTTTTAATGTTGCCATGGATATACCGAGTGGTATACAGGTCATACTCAAAATTGTTGACGACCGTGAGGAGGTCATTATTAATTCAGCAACTTCTGGTATATCAATGGGCAGCATTACCATGAGCTTGGCCCCAACTCATACTATCACAGTATTGGTCCGAAATAAAACCAATTATTTAACAGGGCTGGAGGATGGTTACTTCTCAGGCTTCCGGGTCTTCTGACAGATTAATGCCCCGGGCAAGGCTCCACGGGCACCGGATCAATCAAAGTAGGTGTAAATTCGCTCCCCGATAACTACAAAACCTTTGTCGTCTTTGCATATTACCTTTATCCAGTTGCCCTTATCGTCATATTCATAGCTGGATGCTGTTCTGGATGAAATGTTTTTGTCCTTGTCATAGAACGTGGCCTCATTCTGGAACCCCATCTCATTATATTTTAAAGTATAACTCGAGCCTTCTGTGCCGTCTTTCAATGTAGTTTGCCTGGTTGTAAGAAGTCCCAGGTCATTAAACACTAATAAAAATCTTGCACCCGGCTCACCTGTATAGTTATAGTATTGCCAGACCGTCGTGTCATTGGTTTCAAAACCCGTTATCTCGTCTTTCCGGACAAGTGTGTCGACAAGGGCATTGTAGTATTCGTAAAGTCTTGGATTACCTTCAGCGTCACAGGTTACCCGCTGGTAATACCTGACTGTGTCATCTGATTTGAACTCTGTTCTGACAAGTCGATTGTTTTCCTTCAACAGGCTCCAGATATCTATCACATCTTCGTTTTCATCATATGATGTACAGGAAACAAGGTCGCCGTCAGCATCGAATACAGCTTTGTAATCATAGGTATAGCCGATGCTGTCCAGCTCGGCTTTGGTAATGCGCGCTCCTTTGATGTAACTCTCTCCTTCAGGAATTGCCCAGTATCCCTTTTCGGTTACCGACTCAACTTTGCCGTTGAGTTTTTCCATGTAGGTTTGATAGGGTGTGAAGAAACCCAGCCTGGTATAGGCAGCAGGCTCTTGCTCCTTACAGCTGGCGACTGCGAAGAGGACCAGGACTAAAAAGATGGTCAGATTTTTCATTTGTCAGGTTTTAGTTAATTTATTCAGTTGATCAGATTTGATTTTAACTGATTGATCTTCAGTGGTGAGTTGAAAATGCAAGTTACACCCTTAATTAACATTTGTCAAGAAATATCTGAGAATTCTCGTTGCTTCCAACCGCACT
>CALMRD010000299.1 GCA_937871625.1 uncultured Bacteroidales bacterium
CTTCGTGATCGTCATCTCCTTCCTCCCCATGGTGATCTTCAGCTCCGATAAGCTCAATGCTTTGCGACAGATCAAGTATCTGCATCCCGCTGTTGACCTGCCGGAAGCGTTCCATCCAGGCATTCTCAAACTCCAGCTGACCGTTCATAATAAATGCTAAAGAGCCGGACAGGGAGTTGATCTGGGCGGGCAGCGGCTCCCAGATATGGTGATCAGCACCTGGAGGAAGCATTACGTTGATTGTGAAATCATCACCGGCTATGGCCTCGACAAACCAGGCGAGCGGCGGAATGGTGACGGTAAGAGTCTTCTCCTCAACCGCCCGGCCGGTGCGGCTTCCGCAGGAGGCGACAGCAATCGCCAGGGTAATGATAATCAGCAGGGGTATCTTCTTCATGACTTGGATTTTCCGTTGCACAAATTTAATATTATGGCAGTTCCGGACAAAGAAGAGCCTTAATAAATGATGCCTCCCGATCGGACGGGAGGGAAATCAAATCGGCGGGGGAAGCACCATCACCACGGGACTGCTGCCCTTGCCGGCAGACAAAATGAAGAGGCGTTGCATGGAATGCCTCCACGTGTGGCCGCAGATGTCGCCCTGCAGACGTACAAAATGAGAAGGCGCCGCAAGCAGCGCCTCCCCCGGTGGTCACAGCCAACCTGTAACCCTAAAGCAGAACCAACACAAAGCCGGAAACCGAAAATCAGTCAGAGTTCATTGATATGCGCAGGTTACCCGTTGCGTTTCTGGCTTTAATTTTGAAAACCCATTTGCCGTTCTTCCATCCGTTACCCTGGTCTGTCTCAAAGTTCTTTCTCCAGTTAAGACTGCCGTTTGCATCAATGATGACTTCGGAGAGCTGCTTGCCGTCAGGCATGATGATGGCCACTGTCATTGACCCTTCAGCGCAGTCGCCTGAAACTGACAGGTTGACGCTGGTCTCCTCCCCCGCACTCATGGTAAACTCATTGGTGAAGGTTGCCTCCATCACCTGACGCGAGTAATTCCATGATGAGCCGGGCTTGTCAACCTGGCCGTGAGAGCCGTAGATGTAAATGCTGCCCTTGTCAGGAGTCACATATTTAAACATCTTCTCATCAGGCATGACAACCACGGGATATCTTTTGGAAAATTGTTCCGTTGTCCAGACCTGATCATTAAAGTCCCTTGCGATTCTTTCGAAGTGCCTTTCCCTGTCAACTGCCGCAGCCTCAATCTCGGCAATCTTCCTCTGCATCTCCTCCTCGGTGATGAGTTTCTTCTTCAACTCAATCTCTACCTGCTTCTTCTTCTGGTCCGCTTCCTTCCGCTCCTGTTCCGAGAGCGCCTTTAGCTTCTCCTCTGTCTGCTTCTGTTTCTCCTCCGGTGCCTTTGACGGAGGCGTCTCCTGAGCCGATACCACATTCAGTGAAAGTATCATGGCCAGGAGACTAACCGTAAATAAATAAACTGCTCTTTTCATGACTGCCTGTTTGTTTGATTCATTATATAAAGTTTCTGTCTCATTGTTCACATGAAACCTGCATGTAGTTTTCGCATCTTATCCTTTTGCGTATTCCTGCCCGTGCAAGTTTCATGCTGTAAAATTAAGTCACACATCCCTATCTTCAGGTTAACACAAGGTTAATGACTGGTTAATCCTCTTGCACGATCCGGGTCAATGATTAATTTTGAAGAAAAAGAAGGGAAATGAAACGCCATCTGCTACTTGTAGTTTCTCTTGCAGCCCTGCTCCTCTTCCTTGCTGTGCAGCTCTATATGATAGGAAGTGTCTGGCAGCAGAAGGAAGAGATACTTCTCATACGCTACAGGGACCTGTCACGCGAGGGCCTTTCAGTGTTACTGACCAAGAAGAAGAGTAACGGATTTGAGAAGGCCATGGAGGTGGCCGACAAGCTGACAGGCTATCTTGTCATGGAGGAGCTGGGCAAGCTCTCTGATGCATCCGACACGATGGCGCTGAGCAAGATGGCCCTGAAGGAAACTACCTCTGTTCTCTATAAGAATGAGATGCTCACCAGATTTCTTACCTCCTTTATTGATAATGCCGGATTCGACAAGGATTTCAAAAGCACCATAGCCATAAGCAAATTTGAGATCTTTACGCCGGAAGGCACCCTGCCAATTGTGGATACAGTCTATTCTGCTCCGCCAAAAGATCTGATTTTTATCAATACCTTCAGAGAAGAGCACAATCATTTTCTGATCGAATATCACTACCTGATTGACCTGACGCATAAAAACTCGATGGTCTTCAGGGAGGCATTGCTCTCCTTTGCCCTTATCATCGCCAGCACCCTGATAGTGTTCCTTGTCTTCTGGCTGACCTGGCGCAACCTGATGGAGGAGAGGCGTCTTTCAGGACTCAAGAGTGATTTCATCAACAATATGACCCACGAACTTAAGACACCGTTGTCGACCATCACCGTGGCAGGGAAGACACTGAAAAAGGAACAGATCCTTGCGGACCAGGATAAGGTGCTGGAGACAGCTGATCTGATCGGCAAGCAGAGTATTCATCTTAACCAGATGATTAACACGATACTTGAGGTAAGCCTTCTTGAACGGACCGAATTTCATCTCGACAGACACCCTCATGCAGCGGACGAGCTGATCCATGAGATCGTCTCATCATTCCTCACCTCCTGTGACTGGTGTGCCGTGATTGAAGAAGATTACAGAACCGAAGGTGCGGTAATTCATGCCGACACAGTACATTTCACCACCATGATCAGCAACCTGCTAACAAACGCCGTCAAATACTGCGACGGGGATCCGGTGATAAAGGTTATGACAACCGTTGAATGCGGAAATCTTGAGATAGCCATATCAGACAACGGCATCGGCATCTCGCGTGAGCATCTCGACCATATCTTCGAGAAATTCTACAGGGTGCCTCACGGAAATATCCACAAGACCAAGGGTCTTGGGCTTGGTCTCTACTATGTCAGACGCATTGCCATAGCTCACGGCGGTGATGTCTCTGCCAGCAGCAAGCCTGGCCGGGGAACCACATTCAGAATCAGACTGCCGCTGAAAACAAACGCATGAAACCTGCATGAGAACTAACTCATTGAAGTATCCGGAAACAAACATCCATGATAATCCCATTCGAACAATGAAAAACAAAACCCTAAACGAATGAAAATACTGCTTGCCGAAGACGACATCGATTTCGGGAACATCCTTTCACAGTATGTCTCCCTGAGCGGGTTTGAAGTTACACTGGCCCGCAACGGACGGGAGGCATGGAATCTGTTTCATGAGTCACGACCCGATATCTGCATCCTCGATGTCATGATGCCGGAGATGGATGGCTTCACCCTGGCAGAGAAACTGCGAGCCGAGGAGCCCGGCATACCTTTCATATTCCTCACTGCCAAGAGCCTCAGGGAAGATATGGTCAGGGGCCTGAAGCTTGGTGCCGACGATTACATCACCAAGCCCTTTGACCCTGAGATGCTGGTACTGCGTATAAACAACATACTCAGGAGGGTCTATGCAGTGGTCGAGGATGAATATACCATCTCCGGGACTACGCTAAAATACAACTCTCTCGAGCTGATCACCCCTGAAGGCAAGGAGAAGCTGACCCTGAGGGAGGCGCAGTTGCTGAGGCATCTGATGATGAACAGGAACAAGTCTCTGACCCGTGAGCAGATCCTGACCGAGATCTGGGGTCAGGACGACTATTTCCTGGGGCGCAGCATGGATGTCTTTATCAGCCGCCTGAGGAAGTACCTTGCCCCCGACCGGGGACTGGCACTCCGCACACTCCGGGGCGTAGGGTTTGTGCTGGATGAGGTGAAATAATCATTTTTCTGCCGCACTCCCGGAAAGTACGAAGAGGCTGACCAGAGTGACACTGTGCTCAACCTCCCCGTATGCATAGGTAATGTTAACTCTTCTCAGTATCCCAGCGTGAACTCCTTTTCCGTTGCCGGAACGCCTTCCTTCATCCACTGTGGCATGGGCTCTCCCTTAAGGTAATGATGGAAGAACTGCGCCATGCGCTTCTGAAAATCGATCCTGTTGGGCAGCTTCTGCGCCCAGTGCGGCTCACCGTTGTAGTTGAGCAGCCAGGCCGGCTTGCCAAGACGCCTCATGGCGACAAAGAACTCAATGCCCTGGTACCATGGCACCGCTCCATCCTGATCATTGGCCATGATTAATATCGGGGTCTCAATCTTATCCACGGAGAAGAGCGGCGAGTTCTCCCAGTAAAGGTGGGGTGCCTCCCAAATGGTAGCCCCAATGCGACTCTGCTGGTGCTCATACTGCATGGAGCGGTTTACCCCCGACTCCCACCGAATGCCCCCGTAGGCACTGTACATATTGACCACCGGAGCCCCGGACTCAATCGCAGCAAAGAGTGTGGTGCGGGTAGCGAGATATGCCACCTGGTAGCCGCCCCAGCTGTGTCCCTGGGCCCCTATCCGCTTCTCATCCACAAAGCCCTTCTCTATCAGAGACATGATGCCGGGCATGACGCAGTTGTAGGCGCTCTGGCCGGGATAACCGTCAATATAAACTACATCCGGGTTGAATATCAGGTACCCGTGGCTGGTATAGTAATGATAATCAATGGTAGATCTGCCCGGCTCCGGGTTCCTGTGCCTGAACAGCTCTGCAGAACTCTTCTCGTAAAAGTTTACGATCATCGGATACTTCTTGCCAGGATCAAAGTCCTCGGGCTTGTAGAGAAGCCCCTCCAGCTCAAGCCCGTCGAGAGAGGTCCACTTCACAAGCTCCGCCGTTCCCCATCTGTAATCCTTCTGCTGCGGGTTGGCATCGGTCACCCTCTTCTCAGACCTGAAAGAGAGATCTGACAACAGGTAATCAGGAAAGAGACCAAAGTTCTCCCTCGTGTATATCAACGCGTTACTCTTCTTCGCCTTGACCGGGTTGCCGTAGCTGTAATCGCCGCCGGTAAGCCTGAGGGGAAGTGCCTTCTTCTTTATATCGAGTGAATAGATGGCCTGACTACGGGTTTCCTCGTTGACACCCTGCAGGTACTGTTTCTCTGAAGGATCGATATACTCATTCTCCGGGTCGAAATCGATAAGCCTGTATCTGATCCTTTCACTGCGTCCGTTGCCGGTAACGATCACCGGTGCGCGCCCGGCAGTCGGGTCCAGGGACCATATGTCATACCTGTCTGATACCAGGAAAGCCGCGTCATCCTTAAGCCACCCCGCCGGAGGGTAAGAGCCCGGAAGGTCGGGGACATCATGCAGTTCATCCCATAGGGGAAGTGTTTTGGGGTCTGTCAGCCTCTGCTCCCTGCCTGCAGCCACATCAAAGGAATACCATGAGCTGTCTGCCTCATGATACCAGTAGAGGTATTTCCCTGCAGGTGAGAAACGGGCTCTGGCACTGAGCGCCTGCTTGATCATCTGAGCCTCACCTGTATTGACATCAACAATCCACATGTCATTCTTTGCACGTCCCTCCCACATCGATTCGAGGTCATAGGGCAACGATGAGAAGGCAGCGACTTTTTGTGCATCACCTTTGTCGGCCAGCTGCAGGTCAGGCCTCTCCTCGGTGGCCAGCTGTACCGCCTTCTTCAGGTCGGCATGATAGACAGCCGTATAGTACTTTTTCATCTCCCTGGACTTCCTGACCACCTGTGCGGTGTGGAGGATGCCTTCCTCCCAATGCCATACATCCACATTGGCACGCTCCTCATCAAGAACAGTAGTGTCTTTCAGCTTATACTCCGGTGAGGTGCCGAAATAGAGCTTCGGCGTTGTCTCGCCGAAGGTCAGGCGGGCGTTCTCATTGATGATCCATCCCTCAGGAAGACCCGCTGTGCCCTGTGTGGCAGCCACTGAAGCCAGACCGTTGCCATCCCAGTAACAGAGTGACCAGGTGTTGCCAACCTTGTCTTTCTCGTCGAACGAGAGTATGAAGGCAGCCCTCTTTCCTTCCTTGTCAACGGCCAGCTGCTTGTATTTCGCCTTCCCAGAGTATATTACAGTACTCTCACCCTTTTTCAGGTCGACGATCACCACTCCCGGCTCCAGACCATTATCATCTCCCGTGGTGGTATAAATCAGCTTCTCCGACTCCTCCGCAAACAGGAAGTCGGTAACAAATCTTACCGTGTCAGTCTTGCCGCTGCCAAGGTTGCGGTAGAAAAGTGTATAACCGTTATCGGCGGACTCGCTTTTGGGTTTCTTCCCGTTCTCCCCGGCCTTTTCCCTGGAAGCTTCCTTTCCGCTCCCCGTGCTCTGCCCCTGTCCGGTTTCCTTTTCAACTCCTTTCCCGGTTTCCTTTTGAGTTTCTTTCCCGGTTTCCTTCCCGGCTTCCATGCCTGTCTCCTGTTCCTTTTTGCTGCCGTTCGCAGCACTGTCCTTCGATACTGCCGGCTTCGACTTCAGCGGCTCGGTCTGCCAGGCAATCCATCCGTCCCACTTCTCAGGGACCTTGTATGACTTCAGCCTCTCAATGGTGTCGGTCTTACCGGCAGCAACATCATATATTCCCAGCCTGTCAGGAGGCATATCATCCTTTTTGGTCTTCTTGAGCTTCAGGGCTTTCTCCTCTTCATACGGGGTCTTGATGGTGAAAAAAAGAAACCTGGAGTCAGGTGAGATCTTTATTCCCGTGGCACAGTTGAAGGTCTCCTTCAGCCGGGCTTCACCGTCATAAAGGGTGATAACAGGGTCTCCCTGTGCAGGCTCAGTCTTGAATGCTATCAGCGATCCGTCGTCTGATATCACCCTCTCGGTGATGCGGTTCCACTGAACAAGATCATCTATTGTCAGCGCCTTCTTCGCCTGAGGGGTCACCTGCAGCGAAAGCAACAGAACCAGGTATAATGCGATGTTTCTTTTCATGATACGAGAAGTTATATTTAAGAGCCTAAAAATAATACTTTATCGAAACGAAAAAAGATGTTCTGCAGCGGGTCATACGGTACCAGGAATGAATTCATGAATATTTTTCCATAATTTTGAATATTGCCACTAGAAATCTGATGATAGATCAATGAAAACCACAAAACTTTTTTGCGGACTAATCCTGATTACCGGATTGAGTCTGATCACCTCATGTTCCGGAGGATCAGACACGAAATTCTCCGTCTACCTCAGCAACAGGTTCCCTGAGATAACACTGTCAGGGCCTGAAGGCAAAATAGTGTCAATTGTCTCTCCTGAAAAAACAACTGGCAGTATCGGGTATGTTTCCGGAGGCGAGGTAAAATGGATCACAGGACTGCCACAGCAATCGAAGCCGGCAGATAAGACAGCAGCATTCACCTGGAACGATAACGGGGAAGGTGACATAATGCTGACTGTCGGGAAGTCGGGTGATGATTTCATCTTCAGCCTTTCGCACAGCAGGCAAAACGAAAAGGAGATCACCGGATGGATGGTAAACTTCAGCGCTGCAACTGATGAATATTTCACAGGCATCCTTGAACGGGTGGTTGACGGGCATCAGAACAATTCATGGGCTGAGGGCATTGAGGCCGGACTCAATCTCAGAGGCCAGAGGGTGGAGGTAAGACTTAAGCCTACCGTATCGGCCTACGCCCCCTTTTACCTTTCATCAGAAAACTATGGATTCCTTGCACAGGGAACATGGCCCGGAGTCATTGATTTTTGCAGTGAAGAGCCATCG
>CALMRD010000300.1 GCA_937871625.1 uncultured Bacteroidales bacterium
AAGATCAAAATACCCACCAGGCTTTCTCCGTCAGTTAAATTATCACCTGACGGGGAGTTACTCGCTCATATCTCAGACAGAAAATTATGGGTAACACCACTTACCGGTAATGTGGGTCCTGACTTCCCGGGCAAACCGGTCCAGCTTAATACAGGTGATGTTGAAGTGGAATGGACGGGGCTTGCCTGGTCACGTGACGGGAAATGGCTTGCTTTCAATGAAGATCTTGCCCGGAGAAGAAGGAATGGAGACACTACTGCCGGAGAAAATCTTCAGGGAATTTATATTATTCCCGCCGAAGGCGGTGAGCTCAGGAAAATAATTGAGAATTACCGCGATGCACGTGTCGTCAACTACAGGATCAGTCTCTCACCCGATGGGAAAGTGCTTGCACATACATCGGTTGAGAACAAGGAACAACACATTTATCTTACGCCTGTGGATGGTGGCCCATCAAAAAGGCTTGTTGAGATGCAGGCCCGGGGGCCTTCATTTTCTCCTGACGGAAAGATGATCGCTTTTGTCCAGGACAGGGGACTGGGAAGAGAGGAAGGGGATCTGGGTCTGTGGGCCGTACCTGTTTCGGGTGGGACACCGCGACTCCTGGCTGAGGCAGGCAAGGCCTCCAGCCCTGTCTGGTCTCCTGACGGCAGTATGATCGCCTTTATTGATGACACAAAGAAGAAACAGGTCGACATTGTTGAAGTACTGGATAACCGGGATATCTCAGGTAAGGTAACTACAATCGATGTTCCTGAAGGGAAAGGAGATATCACTATGCTGGCAGGATGGACGCCTGAAAATAAACTCGGGTTATTACTTACTTCCGAAAGAGAATTCTCGCTTTTCACCCTACCGGCAGAAGGAGGGCAGGCAGCGATTGTCTCGACTGACTGTTATGCTTTTCAACCCAGATGGTCGCTGGATGGAAAGCAGATTTTCTATGTAATACCACCACGGGAAGGAGAGAACAGATTTAACAAAATGACTGTTGACGTAGTCCCGGCGACTGGAGGTTCAGGTAAATCATTGCCTGGAGAGTATTTCGGGAAGACTGTCCATCAGTTGCCATATCAGAGTGGGAACAGGATATCTCCTGACGGAAAAATGATCATAACAGCAGCCTATACTTCCGCTGATACATCCGGAGTAGGTGAATGGCCAGACAGCAAAATATGGAAGATATCTCTTGACGGGAAAATGGCGGAACAGATCACCTTCACGCAGGGCCAATATGCAGATATGTGCCCCAGCTGGTCACCTGACGGCAAAGAGATTGCATTCATACAAACCAGCCTGAAGGATAGTCCTGCACTGTATGACAAATCAAGCCTTTATTCAATAAGCTCTTCCGGAGGTGAACCAGTCAGGCTGATCCCTGAAACGGACGACTATATTTTTTCCGCAGTATGGTCACCTGACGGGAAAATGATAGCTTATCTGACACTGAACAGAGACAGAATGGGGCCTGATCGAATAGGGTTAATGAACGTGATCAACATCGAAGATGGTACAGCAAGAGTCATCGGAGAGGTCCCCGGAACAAACGTGAACACCGAACTGGCCTGGTCACCAGACAGTAAGCGGATAGCTTTTAACGGTAAGACAATTTGTGTAATGAATGTCGCTGACGGGAAAACAGAAGATATTAAATCAGGCCTGGTTGATACTGATCTATGGCATCTCGACTGGTCTTCTGATGGCAAACAGTTTGTTTTCTTCGGCATGAAGGGCGGCAATGCTGAATTCTGGTTCATGGAAAATTTCCTGCCAAAAGAATAAAATGAGAATCAACAGAAAAGAATTTAATGAACCATAAATTCAAATCAGTATCGAGACTCACAATAATTTTTATTCTTGCAGTAGTCCTATCGGGAAGTGTGCTGGCCTACTTCAGCATAAATAACATCTCAAACCTGAAGGAACTTACTGAAAAAAAGATCATCGAAGAGCAGCGGGAACTCTCTGCAGCGTTTTCCGCTGCTCTTCAAAATAAACTGGACACAATAACAGCCGGCCTGGGAAATGAAGATGACAAGCCGGAGATAACATTAGACGCCCTGGCAAGAAGAGCCAATGAGTTTGATTTTATTATTCATCCCTTTATTCTGAACAGAAATGGCAATTTCGCCTTTCCCAATTTTGAAGGTATCCATGACAGAGTACAGAGAACGGGCCTGTCGGAAAGGTTCATCTCGTCTTTCAGGGAAGGTGAAGCTGCTGAATTTGCAGAAAAGGATTTCAGGAAAGCAGAAAAACAATACTTGTATTGCCTGAATAATGCAACCGGAAGCAGCGATTCAGCCAAAGCCTTGAATGCCCTGGGAAGGGTGGCTGTAAAACTGAATAACGATGACGATGTCTTAACCAGGTATAGTGCAATCGCACTAAAATATTTCCATGTATGCGATGAAAACAGATATCCATATGTCTATTATGCCTTACCTCAACTTCTGAAGATTTCCACCACTTATCACCATGAAAAAATAGTGCCGCTAATTGAATTTTCCCTGGAGAAAATGGAATCTGGTTTAATCCCGCTGAATTATTCAACAGAGGAACTGCTGGTGCTTATCAGACGATGGATAAAGGAAAGCGCCCTGCCTGGCTCCGACAAGATGATACACATCAATGGATTAATTGAAAACCTTGATCAAAAACTTCAATTCGTTAACATATATGGAAAAGAGCTGACAGAACTGTTGGGAAAAAACAATTGGGATACCTATTATAAAACCGCTAACGATTTCTTAACGGTCAGTTCGACCTCCGGCGATGGCAATGATTTCTTTCTCATACATAGATATACTGATTATCTGGCAGGCTTTTCAGTCAACCGCAATAAGCTGTTGGATACACTGTTAAAGGCAGACATCCTGAAAGACTTCAATTTTGAATATATAATTGAATTCCCCATTGGATATTCTGCAAACAGCAGCGGTGACAATCTCGTCTTTTCATCGCAGCTTAATCCTTGTTTTCCGGATCAGATGATCTGGATCCGGCTTAAGGATAAGGACCTGATAAATGATATAGTCAGACGAAGGGCATGGATATACGGGATAGCCTCCCTGATGCTCCTTGTGGCAATGGTGCTGGGGGTGGCACTGATATTGAGAGATATCGCCAGAGAAAAACACCTGGCACGGCTAAGATCTGATTTTATATCAAACGTCACCCACGAACTTAAGACACCTCTGACCTCAATCCGTATGTATGCTGAATCACTGATGTTGGGAAGAGTGAAATCAGCAACAACCAGGAATGATTACCTGGCAGTGGTTGTCAACGAAAGCGAAAGGCTGAAAAGGATGATAAACAATATCCTGGAATTCTCGAAGATGGAAAAAAGTAAACAGGAATACCATCCTGTTGAAATCCGTTTGTCGGATGTTCTGCTAAAAGCAATCAGCGACCTGAAATACTGGCTCGATCAAAAGGGATTTGAATTAGCTGCTGAGATCGACAGGGATATAACCGTTGAGGTTGATCCGGAGAAATTACACCAGGTATATACAAATCTTCTTAGCAATGCCATAAAGTATTCCGGTGATTCAAGGGAGATTAAAATACGCCTGTACAGGAATGCAAATGAAACGGTTACCGAGATTGAAGATGCGGGGATTGGCATCGCCAGAGAGAACCAGGAAAGGATATTTGAAGAATTTTACCGTGTTGAAAGGCAGGATTCAGGTGAAATTACCGGTACCGGACTGGGATTGACTGTTGCCAGGGAGATTGTGGAGGCACATAATGGGAAGATTGTGGTGGAGAGTGAAATTGGAAAAGGAAGTAAATTTACTGTAAGGATACCAGAGTGATTCCGGAAGTCCACAGTCAGTATCGGCCCCGACGGGTCGGGATCGATGACCCCCGAAAAAGCCGAAGCTTCTTCGGGACTGTCAGCAGATACTGATAAAGACCGGAGACCGAGGACTGGAGACAAACGTTGAGAACAAAACGTACAAACAATAATGAAGACCGTCCTGATCATAGAAGACGACGTGAGCATCCTCAGGGGGCTAAAAGACAACCTTGAGTTTGAGGGTTATAAAGTAATTTCAGAAACCAGAGGGAAGGAAGGACTTGATCTTGCCCTTGAAAAGGATGCCGATCTCCTTCTTCTCGATGTTATGCTACCGGGGATGAACGGCTACGAGATCTGCCGGAAAGTCAAAAAGGAAAAACCGGATCTGCCTATTATCATGCTCACCGCCAGGGGTTCAGAGATGGATAAAGTCTCTGGTCTTGATACCGGTGCTGATGATTATGTAACCAAACCATTCAGCCTGCCGGAACTGCTTGCCAGGATAAGAGCCGCTCTGAGAAGAAAAAAAGAGGGGCCTGATTTCCCGGACACTTATTCATTCGGCAAAGTAAAGATTGACTTCAGCAAGCTGCGGGCTTACAGGGGCGAACAGGAGATAAAGCTTACTGCAAAAGAATTTGAGATAATGAGGTATCTCATTGCACATGAAGGCGAGGCTGTCCACCGTCATGACCTGCTTAACGAGGTTTGGGGTTATGAGTCTATGCCTACAACAAGAACAGTAGATAATTTTATCCTCGACCTCCGGAAGAAACTTGAGGCTGATCCTTCAAATCCCAGGTATATCATCAGCGTCAGGGATGTAGGATACAGGTTCAGTTCCCTGAACGAATAACTTGTTTTGCGGATCCCCTGCCCTTTTGATCATCGTCATAAAAGATTTGACTTTGGAAATTTTCTGTCATAAATTTGTTAGTCCTTTGATTAACAAGGCATTTTTTTCAACCAAAAACAAATACCTATGAAAGTAAAACTCCTTATCCCGTTGCTGCTATTAATGGTAGCCTGCACCACAAACAAACCCATGACCGATGAGCAGAAAGCCGCGGTCAAAGAAGAGGGATCAGTCGTTGTAAAAGAATTCTACGACGCATTGGCGAACAGCGACCTGGATAAAATGATTACCATGTTGGAGAACAGTCCCGATTACAGTTTCATTGTAGGCGGTGATGTATATAGCCATGACAAGATGATTGAGATGGCAAACCAGTACATCCCAATGGTCGAAAGGCAGACCTTCGAGACCAAATATGAGAAATATGCTATTGTCAGCCCTACATGCTTTATTTATACATGGCAGGGCAGAAATGGCATGTTCCTGAAATCAGGTGAAGAGATAATGATGGAGGATTATCTTGTCACGTACTGTTTCAG
>CALMRD010000301.1 GCA_937871625.1 uncultured Bacteroidales bacterium
TTCTTAGCCTTTGTTGCAGGTTTGGCTGTCTTTGCTGCTGCAGGCTTCTTCTCCTCATCGCTCTTCTTGGCGGCTGCTTTGGCAGCAGGTTTTGCGGCTGGTTTGGGCCTGGCCGTCTTTGCAGTTTTCCTGGCGGGGCTGCTCTTTGTCTCTGTGACCTCTGCAGCTTTTTTTATCTCATCCTTCGGGGGTGCCGGAGCAACACTTCCCTTTCTCTTTTTCTTGCGGAGTACGCCATAGGTGCCTCTAATTATTTTTCCTCTCCTGGATTTCTTATCACCTTTGCCCATAATATCTTTAGTTTAGTTGAAAGATCAGATAACAGAGACAACAAAAATAGTAAAATTTGCCTCTTTTAAAAGCATTTCTGTTAATAAATAAGAGGCTAAACAACTGGTTGCTTATCTCTCCTTTTTTTAAATTTGCTGACATGGGAACTAAAAAGCTCAGGATCTATTCTCCGGAGGTCACCCCCAGGCTGGAATATGCTGCAGAGATCATCTTCTCCACTATTCTGGGTATTGAGTATGAGATAACGACAGACCGAAGGAGGATCGGCAACAGTCCGGCCATTATCTACTCCGGGGAGAAGGCCAGGGACCAGTTTGTGATCAGACCGTCGGGCCTGCTTTCCGAGAGTGTCATCAGCGATACTAAGCCCGAGGTATCATTCATTGGTGAGATGCCCTTCATTTTTCCTGTTGATGACGGAACGCTTCCCTTCGATGTTTTCTCGGCAGTTTTTTTCATGGTCACCAGGTATGAGGAGTATCTCTCCTTTGCGCCTGACGTCCATGGCAGGTTTCTGGGAGAGAGGTCACTGGCCTACCGCGGAGGTTTTTTGCAGGTTCCGGTAGTGGAGATCTGGGCACGTTTTCTGGCGGATGAACTGGTTAAGTATTTTCCTGTCATCACCATCAGGCACAATGAGTTCAGGTCGATGCTCACCATTGATGTCGACCAGCCTTTTGCCTATCGCAGCCGCGGGTTCCTCCGTAGCATGGGAGGTCTTGTGAAGGGCTTTGCCGGGACGGGAGCAAAGGCAACCGACAGGGTCCGGACCATGGCCGGTGTGATGCCTGATCCCTATGACAGCTTCGGGTATATGGAGGAACAGATAATGAAGCATGGCAGTGAGGCACTCTTTTTCTTCCCCACAGGTGACCAGGGTGAGTATGACCACAACCCTCCCTACCGCGATCATGACTACGGAGAGATAATAAGAAAATACGATGCGATGTTCAGCAGCGGCATCCATCCATCATACCGTTCTGCAGGAAGGCCAAAAATCCTGAAGATGGAGGCAGAGCGCTACCGGCATATTGCAGGTCATCATCCGGAACATGCGCGACAGCACTGGCTTCTTCTCCGCATGCCGGATACATACCAGGCATGGGAGAGTGCAGGGATAAAGTACGACTATACCATGGGTTATAGTGACGAGCCAGGCTTCAGGGCAGGTATGGCCCGGCCGTTTCACTTCTATGATCTTTCACGCGAGAGGCGCACTGACCTTACCGTGGTGCCATTCCAGGTGATGGACGGAACGCTGAGGCAGTATCGTCACCTGACACCCGAGGCATCCCTGGCGGTAATCAGATCTCTGATCTCCGCCACAAGGAGGGTGGGCGGCCTGTTCATCGCGGTATGGCATAATACCTCACTCTCTGAATCCAACGGATGGGAGGGCTGGAGAAAAGTGTTCGAGGAGACACTGATGCTGCAGAAGCCATGATCACCTACCTCAGAAATGAAGAGATAGACCGGCAAAGATGGGATGACTCCCTGGCAGAGGTACCCGGTGTGAGACCCTACCCATGGTCGTGGTTCCTTGATATCATGGCCCCCGGCTGGGACGCGCTTGTGGACGACGATTACCTGTCGCTCTTCCCGCTTCCCTCCTCACGCAAATACGGCTTCAGTTATATCGCCACACCCCTGTTTCTTCAGCAACTGGGGTTGTTTACGGCTGACGGTGACAGCGACAGGATAGCCGCGGAGTTTGTCTCCTTCATGCCGGAATTCTACAGGCTCATAGACCTTAACATCGGACAGGAGGTCGTGCTGCCGGGCTTCACACTGACACCCCGGGATAACTTTGAGCTGAAGCTCGACAAGCCTTATGAGGAGGTATGGCTCGACTACTCTACCGATTGCCGGAGAAACATCAATATAGCACATCGCTATCCGCAGGATATTGTGGATGATGTTAAGCCTCATGAAGTCATTGCACTCTTCAGGAGCAGCATCGGCAAGAGGGCTGGCGTCATACGGGAAGCCAGCTACCAACGTCTTCAGGCGCTGATGTATCACTGTACCGAGACGGGAAAAGGAAGGATACTGGGGGTGAGATCTCCAAAGGGAAAGCTGCTATGGGGTCTCTTCTGCATTGATTTCCGTGCACGCACAACGATGCTCTTTACTGCCGGCAGCAGGAAGAGCCGTGAGCTCAGGACTGCCTACCACGTTATTGATCATATTATCAGAACCGCTGCGGAGAGTAACATTACCCTGGATTTTGCAGGCTCTTCCGTCCCCTCAGTAGCCATCTTCATGAAGTCGTTCGGGGGAACAAAAACAGAGTACTACAGACTGTACAGGAACAGCCTGCCCTGGCCCGTGAGACTCTTTAAATAATCAGAAGAGAAGTTCTATAACCTGGTCATTGGTCTCGCTTTCAACGACTTTCCCGTTTTCGCACCTGAGAGTCCTGGCAGGGTATTTCTTCACCAGCGACAGCTTGTGTGTCGACATTATCACTGCCCTGCCGTTGTTGCTTATTTCCTTCAGAAGAACATGGATATCCTCTGATGTCTCCGGATCGAGGTTGCCGGTCGGCTCGTCAGCCAGTATTATCTCAGGGTCATTCAGCAGGGCACGTGCGATAACCACCCTCTGCTGCTCACCTCCGGAGAGCTGGTGAGGCATCTTGAAGCCTTTGTTTTGCAGACCGACCTTTGAGAGTACTTCCCTGATGCGGTCTTCAGTAGCTGTCTTATTGTTCCATCCTGTTGCCCGGAGCACGAACTCGAGGTTGTCATGCACCGAACGGTCGGTGAGCAGCTGAAAATCCTGGAAGACGATGCCCAGCTTTCTCCTCAGAAGAGGTATCTCCCTCTTTTTCAGTTTCTTCAGATCGAAGCCTGCAACCCATCCCTCACCCTCAGTCAGGGGTAGCTGCGCATTGAGCGTGCGGATCAGGGATGTCTTTCCACTCCCCACCTTGCCAACCAGGTAGAGGAATTCTCCCTTGTCAGCCTTCAGGTTCACATCGGAGAGGACCAGGTGATCCTGCTGCATAATGGAGCAGCTCTTCAGTTCGATAATGGTATCCAGCGGCGCTGTCTCTTCCATCCTGATTTCTTTTGGTGCAAATTAAAAAAGAATTAACAATCGGCTGCAGTGATGTTGATAAAATGATTGTTAAAGAGATTTTTACCCTGTTTTATAGTTGTAATTTTACGGCTGGTTCAACTGTGCCACAAATACAGGGTAATGTATTGTTTTTTAATAAATTGTCTGCAGACCCGGGTTTGTGGCGCTGTTTTTGCTGCAAGAGGCTCATGAAAAGATAAAGTTATGAACAGGAAGATACTGGTGATTATGGTTGTTGTTCTGCTCACCGGCGGCCTTGCCGTCAGGGGGCAGTCGTCCTTCTCCGGTGAAGAGATGACCTCGCTGCTTAACAGTGCCTATGCGATGTACGGAAAGGCCAAGTATGCCACGGCCATCGAGCTGTTTGACAGGTGGCTTGCCACGGAGAAGAGCGGCAGCCTCATACAGAGGGCTGATGCAGAGTATCATGCAGCCATCTCCGCAATGCGTCTCACGGCCCCCGATGCCGAATACCGGATGCAGCGCTTCATTGCGGGCAACACTGAGAGTCCGATGCTCAACCGTGCCAGGTTCGAGTCAGGCCTCTACTGCTACCAGAAGCGCAACTACAGTTGCGCCATCGACTGGTTTGAGCAGACTGACCGTCTGAAGCTTGACGACAGGGAGCTGGCAGAGTATATATTCAAGCTTGGCTATTCACATTACAGGCGGGGTGATGAGAAGAGGGCACAGATGCTCTTTGCGGAGCTGATTGACGTAGACACCGATTATACTTCTCCGGCCATCTATTTCCATTCAGCCATCGCTTATGAGAACGGCTTCTGGGAAACGGCACTCGAGGGCTTTGAAAGGCTCCGCGGTGATGAGACCTTCGGCGGGGTGGTGCCGTTCTATATAGTCCAGATCTATTATGTCAACAAGGACTATGACGGTATACTGGAGATGGCACCGTCGCTCATAGACCAGGCGGGCAAGAAGCGTGAGACAGAGCTATACCGCTTTATAGGCGATGCCCACTTTCAAAAGGGTAATTACAGTGAGGCGATACCCTGGCTTGAGAAATTCATCAGCGAGACCAGGCTCAGTGACCGGAACGATAAGTATGAGCTGGCTTACAGCTATTACCGTAGTGATGAGATCGAGAAAGCCACCAGGCTCTTCAACCAGGTGGTGGGCAGAAGTGACATACTTACACAGAATGCCTATTACATGCTGGGCTCGTGTTATCTGAAGAACAACGACAAGAAAAAGGCGCAGATGGCCTTCTCGGCAGCATCAAAGATGAGTTATGATCCGGCGGTGCAGGAAGAGGCCCTCTTTAACTTCGCCAAGCTGGCCTATGAGAACTCCTACGCTCCCTTTGGCGAGGGGATAGATGCCCTGCACGGCTACATCCAGGCTTATCCCGGCTCCGACCATCTGTCGGAGGCGTATGATTACCTGATATCGGCCTACATGAGGCTGAAGAACTACCAGGCGGCACTCAGCTCACTAGAAAAGATAACCAACAAGGATGAGAGACTGATGGAGGCCTGGCAGAAGGTGGCATATTACCGCGGGGTAGAGCTCTACAGCAACGGGAAATATGCGGATGCAGTCTCAATGTTCGACAAGTCGCTGCTATACAAGGAGATGAATCCTGAATTAAGGGCGCTGGCACTCTACTGGAGAGGAGAATCGAACTTTCGTCTCGGCAATGTGATTGCAGCCGGCAACGACTGGGAGGCCTTCCGGAAGCTCCCCGCAGCAGTGAGCCTTCCCGAGTATGAGCTGATAGATTACAACCTGGGATATCTGTGGTACAACAGTGGCGACTATGCCCGGGCGCTGCCAGCTTTTCTGGCATTCACCCGAACCGCAAAGAGTGAAGCGAGGTCAGACATGGTGGTTGATGCACTCAACCGTATTGCCGACTGCTATTACATCAGGGCAGATTATCCTTCAGCCATAACCTACTATGACAGGGTTATCGCGAATGCCAGGCAGGATGCCGATTATGCGATGTTCCAGAAGGGATTTGCCCTGGGGTTGAGCAACAACAATGAGGCCAAGATATCAACCCTGACCGCGCTGATAGACAAATATTCAAAGTCGGCCTACGTCCCCAATGCACTCTTTGAGCGGGGACGTGCTTACGTGGCTGTCGGACAGCCCAGGAGGGGAGAGGCTGATTTTACAAACATCATAGCCTGGTACACCAACAGCCAGTTTGTGCCGCCGGCGATGGTACAGCTGGGGCTCATCTACTACAATGCCGGTGAGAACGAGAAGGCGGTGGCGCAGTTCAAGAAGGTGATTGAGAACTTCAGGAACACCCCCGAGGCCCGCAATGCCGTCAACGGACTCAGGAACGCCTATACGGACATGGACGACGTGCAGTCCTATTTTACCTATATGAAGAATGTTGAAGGGATGGGCGACATCCAGGCTGCCACCCGTGACTCAATGACCTATATCTCCGGGGAGAACCAGTATGTAAAAGGCAACTGTGAGCGGTCATCGGAGATATTCAGGGATTACCTGCGTGAGTTCCCGTCGGGAAGCTTTGCAACCAATGCCAGGTTCTACCTTGCAGACTGCCTGAACAGGTCGGGAGACCTTGATGAGGCGCTCGCTCTCTACCTTCAGGTTGTGAGCGTGGGCAACAACCAGTTCATGGAGCAGTCGCTTCTCGGAGCCGCGTCGATCACCTATGGCAAGGATGACTATCGCAGGTCGTACTCCCTTTACGAAAGGCTGGGGGGTGAGGCGACCAGTCCCGAGAACCGCATGTACGCCTGGCTGGGTATGATGCGTTCGGCAGCACGGTTTGAGGATGATGAAAAGACTATTGCCGCCGCCGGGCAGGTGCTGGAATCTGACAAGCTGACCGAGGAGCTGGCGCGTGAGGCCACCTTCCTTACCGCAAAAGCGAACCACCGCCTTGGTAACTATGAAGATGCTCTTGACGACTACAGAAGGGTGGGATATGAGGTAGCAACGGCTTACGGTGCCGAAGCAAAATATCATGTTGCAGAGCTGCTGTGGCAGGCTGGTGACATCAGCGGTGCCGAGAAGGAGGCAAACCAGTTTGTCGACATGAGTTCGCCACACGCCTACTGGACGGGCAGGGTATTCCTTTTGCTGTCAGACATAGCCCTGAAGAATGGTGACACCTTCCAGGCCAAAGCCACCCTGCAGAGCCTGATAGACTACTACACGGTGCCTGATGACGGCATCATTGAGGAAGCACGGTCCAGACTTGCGGCGCTGACCGCAGAGGAAGGGACTGCAGGAGTAACCACTGGGAGACCGAACTGATCATTAAACGGAGAAAGCAATGAAGAAGAAGATATATTTCACCGCAGCTGCCATGCTGATCACGGTACTTGCCGGCGGGCAGACAGAGGACGAGGCGATAAAGAGGTCAGTGACACTTTACAACCCGTACAAGCCCACATTGCAGGCTGCTGCCAAGCACACCCTGCTGCCATCGGCTGATGACACCTCCTCTGTGAGGGTCACATTTGCATACGATTTTACCCCTGGCTCCTTTGTTCCCGAATACGAAGTGAGCCCGATCAAATCTGCGGTGCTGTCACCTGACCCTCTTGAGGAGCTGAAAAAGGGATATGTGAGCCTCGGGTTTGGCACCTATCTTTCACCTTTCGTCGAGGTCAGTGTATCAAACGGAAGGTCGGCAAAGGGCAGTGTCGGACTCTTTACCCGCAGTTATGCCTCAGTCGCCAGGATTGAACTGGAGAATGATGCCCGGGTCTATGGCGGCTTCCTCGACAACCAGGCTATTCTCTTCGGCAAGAAGTACTTCCGGAGTAGTCGCCTCGATATGGACATCGATTTCAGACAGATGACCCGTTATGCCTACGGCTATGACCCTGATGTCATCGGATACGATCCTGACAAAAAGGATATCAGATCGCTCTATTACGATGGGACGGCCAGGGCCAGGTACTTCACCATGGAGCCTGACTCCGGCGATATCAACTGGGATGCCACGGTGAGCTATAACCTCTTCATGCGCGAGGGTGACGGCATACAGCATAACCCGTCACTTGCAGCCAGCGGAGGCACAAACATTTTCGGCCTCTATGGCGGTATGGATCTCAATTATGATCTCTATCTCTTTGCCGGGGGTATTGACAGCAAGACGCGCAGTCTTCTTTCCCTGAAACCTTATATCACCAGGGGCAACGATAACTGGAGATTCAGGTTCGGGCTCAAGGTGAATGCGGACCTGAGGGAGAATAGTGATCCCCTGCTGGGCGGTGACATGAAGCTCTATATGTATTTCTATCCGGATGTCTCCTTTACCTTCAGTGTGGTACCGCAGTTTCTTCGGTTTACGACCGCTGTCGATGGCTGGATGGAGAACAACCAGGCACGGAATACGGCCTATATCAACCCCTGGATGATGCCAGGTGACACCCTCTTCACTCTCCGGAGCACCGATAACCAGCTAAGGATAAAGGCAGGCATTTCGGGTAATTTGAATGTCACGGCTACCTATGCCCTGGGTTTGAGCTATACCATGTTCAGGGACATGCTACTCTTCATGAATGACACAACGGGTGTCGGCAACTACTTTCTGCCCGTGTATGACGACGGCGGCCTGCTGAATGTCTATGGTGAAGTAAAGTATCCGGTCAACCGGCAGCTGACCCTCTCGGCGGCAGGTAACTGGTACGGGTATGACATGTCAGGTGAGGAGTATGCATGGCACAAGCCTGAATGGGAAGGATCACTGAAGGCTGATTACAATCTCAGAAACAAGATAATAGCCTCTGCGGCCTTCTCCCTGACAGGGGTACGGCACGCACTCGTAAAGGCCCCCAAAGATATCGTCAAACTTCCCGTGCACCCTAACCTGAACCTGGGGGCCGAGTACCGTTATACACCCGATATCTCCTTCTGGCTCCGGTGCAACAATATCTCCTACAACCGGTACTTCGAATGGAACTATTATCCCTCACGCAACTTCATGATCCTGGGAGGATTTACCTACAGCCTGTAGCGTGTCGGTAAAACGATAAAGATTGTTCATATCTCTCTCATTTATATGTTGCCTTTCAGGAGGTAATTATGTTACTTTTTGCTACCTTTGTGTGATTTTATAAATAACATATTATCAAACCTTTAAAACATATTTTTTCAACTAAAAATTGCTTGGGATGACTAATGACGAACAGATAAAGAGGAGCAGGGAGCAGGATGAATATTCAGCCGGGAGCATTCAGGTTCTGGAAGGACTTGAAGCAGTGAGGAAGAGACCTGCGATGTACATTGGCGATGTCGGCGTGAGGGGATTACATCATCTTGTATATGAGGTGGTTGACAACTCGATCGATGAGGCTCTCGCAGGATACTGTACTCAGATAGATGTCACGATAAACGAAGATAACTCCGTGACCGTTGTCGACAACGGCCGCGGTATACCTGTTGAGATGCATGAAAAGGAGAAGCGTTCCGCCCTTGAGGTTGTCATGACGGTGTTACACGCCGGCGGTAAGTTCGACAAGGACAGCTACAAGGTTTCAGGCGGTCTGCACGGTGTGGGAGTGTCATGTGTCAATGCCCTCTCTTCCAGGATGACGGTAGATGTCATGAGACAGGGGAAGAAGTGGTCGCAGACCTACGAGAGAGGCAAACCGCTGGCACCGGTCGCACAGACAGGCGAGTCCGACGGCAGCGGTACAGTCACCACCTTCATGCCTGACAGCACGATCTTCCAGACGCTGGAGTTCAAGTTTGATATCCTGGCGGCACGCCTGAGAGAGCTGGCCTTTCTCAACAAGGGAATCATGCTCACGCTGACCGACAGGAGGGAGGAAGCTGAAAACGAAAACGGCAATGGTGCCGACCCGGTAACGGAGCAGTTCTATTCGGAAAGGGGGCTTATAGAGTTTGTTGAATATCTTGATGTCAACCGTGAGCGGCTGACAGAGAATGTTATTTATATCAATTACGATAAGGGAGAGACGCCTGTTGAGCTGGCTCTGCAGTACAACACATCCTTCTCCGAGAACGTGCACTCCTATGTCAACAACATCAACACCGTGGAGGGTGGTACTCACCTTGCAGGCTTTCGCAGGGGGCTGACGCGGACGCTGAAAAAATATGCTGAGGACTCAGGCCTTACCTCCAAACTGAAGTTTGACATCAACGGTGATGACTTTCGTGAGGGTCTCACCTCGGTCATCTCCTGTAAGGTGGCAGAGCCCCAGTTCGAGGGGCAGACGAAGACAAAGCTCGGCAACTCCGAGGTGATGGGATCAGTAGACGTGGCAGTAAGCACCGCTCTATCGCACTACCTGGAGGAGAACCCCCGTGATGCCAGGTCGATAGTCCAGAAGGTCATCCTTGCCGCCACTGCACGCCATGCTGCCCGAAAGGCCCGTGAGCTGGTACAGCGCAAGAACGTACTGTCGGGGTCAGGGCTGCCCGGCAAGCTGGCTGACTGTGCCGACAGGGACCCGGCAGTGTCAGAGATCTTCATCGTCGAAGGAGATTCAGCTGGAGGTACGGCCAAGCAGGGCCGCGACCGCCGCTTTCAGGCCATCCTCCCGCTGCGAGGTAAGATACTCAACGTTGAGAAGGCAATGCAACACAAGATCTTTGACAATGAGGAGATCAAGAATATCTATACAGCCCTCGGAGTCTCCATTGGCACCGACGACGACAGCAAG
>CALMRD010000302.1 GCA_937871625.1 uncultured Bacteroidales bacterium
AACGGCGGGCAACGGCAGTGCCAGCCTCAATAACGGGGTACTTGCGCAAGATCAGGCGGAAGGGTGATGGCGCTTCACCCGCAGTGCAGATGCTCCTTCACCAGGGCAGCAATAGCCTCGTTGTTGCCGTAGATCCCCTGTGCCGTAACGTTGTTATCATCGTGTGAGGTAGAGCCTCCGGTGATCACTCCTTGCCGCCGTATTCAGAAAGGCAAACAGCTCCTTCGCCCTCTCCCCCTCATAATAGCCGCGGTTGATTTTCAACTGCCTGGTAAATAGTAGCTTCCCATCATTCAACTCCGTTATCTCATAGCTGTAGACACCGTACGGCCCCTCCTCCCTGACTTCCCCCGGAATAAACTCAGGTTTGTACCCTGCAGGTATCTTGAATATTAACGAATCATGCAATGCGGGCATCTCAAAGACCCTGACACCTATTGTATCAAAAGGTTGGTATTCAAACGGCTCCAGGCATGGTCGAAAATGAATCCTTGAACCTGATTCAACCGCAAAATCCGGCATGGTGAAGGTATATGAGAGCATTGAGACCGGGTCCCCCTCGCGTATTTCAGTATAAGATGCCTTCTCTGTGTTAAAAGTACCGAGCTCATGTTGCTGGTTAAGGATTCTCTTGAGCTCTTCCTCGGATTTACCGGCGTAGATCTGGTTATAGTCGAAAGCCAATCCGCTGGCACGCACTCCCATCGCAGCCGTTGATGCCTCTCTCCTTCCTACGTTGATCATTCCTGTTGCAGTCTGCGCGCTGTTCCTGAAAGAAGGTGTACGCGCCAGCTTGCCTCCTTCCGGCGTAACCAGAAGTACGCTGCGGTCAGAGGTGAAGTCTCCAAGGTAGTTAAACGGAATGGTCTGGTTGGTGCATTCCAGCCAGACCGTATCCTGATCAAGCGGAACGCACAGGATGATGTGATCAAACTGGTCGCTCACGAAGGATGTTATCATATCCAGGTTCTCCCCTGACCTGACCAGTGTGTAGTATGATTTTATCCCGGCCTCACGGAGGAGCGCACCCATGTAGTTTGAAAGACCCTTGCAGTCGCCAAATCCTTTTTCGCCCACCTGGCTTGCCGGGGCTGGCTTGTAACCTCCAATGCCCAGCTGGATGGACGAATAGCGTGTATGTGACTGCATATACTCATATAGCACCCTGGTCTTTTCCATGTCGTCCGACAACGGTCCTGCCAGTTCAGCAACAAGCTTCCTGTCCCTCTCATTCAACTGATCGAGACCCATGTTCAGCTCGGCAGCCCAGAGGCCAAAACTTTCCCAGGAACGCATGCTTCCCCTGATACCGCCAAACTCAAAATCGTCGATTGCAGCCAGCAAAACAGGCCTCCGGGCAAAGGAGAGCGGAGAGAAGTACCATTTGTTTATAGCCGGGATCCCCCTTTCAGTCCAGGTATAGATATCATTCACCTCCAGCCTGACACTGTCACCCGGCGAATGCATGTTATATTCCCGGTATCTGAAGGGAATCGATTGGGGAACAACGAACTGGACTGCAGATTCCTCAACGGAGAATGCCGGATTGAGATGAAAGTTCCAACGTGGAAGATTAAGTACCCCGTTAATCATGACATCGTATGAGACCTCTATTGTGAACGGATACCTGTTTACCGGGAACACTATTCTCCTGACCCTGGCATCGGATATAAAGCCTTCGCCTTCACTGACATCCATGATTTTTGACTGAGGGACAGACTCTATAAATTTGCCATTGGCGTCGTAAACAGAGGCCTTTATATTCTGAATACTCCTGAACTTATCATAATAGATCTCGACAAGGCGCAGCGACTGAGCATTCTCATTCATCAGCGTAATGACTCTTTTATAGCTCGCCCTGGCCTTGCCTTCAGACTCAACAGTATAGACCATCTGGTCACTCCTTACAACGGCAACGGCGTTTTTTCTCAGCTCAAGGGGTATGGAGTCGACTGCCAGCTTATAGCCGTAAGTGTTAAGCGGAACAAACAGTAAAAGGCTGATAATATAAACCAGTTGTTTCATCTTCATGAGCTTAAATCACCTTTTTTAAAATAACAACCTCAGCCTGTTTCCGGATGATATTTGAGCGGAAGTTTCTCAAATCACCGTACCTCTCAGGTGGGAAGGTTACAGTTGAAATATTTGTCTCTGTATCAAGGATGATCTTCCTGCCCTCGGTCCTGATATTGTATTTGAACTGTCCGCCGCCGCCTGACAGGTTAATGTTCGCCGATCCGGGCATTTCCGCAATAGTCCAGCCCTCAGGGATGGTAATCTCGCATGAGTAATGTTTAAATGATGGGCATCCGATGTCGATCGGCGAGAGTCGGTCATCGGCATAGAACTCATTTGAACCGTCGCGGTCATAGATCACTGGATTAAGATACATGATTCCTTCACCGGTCTCAGCCGCGTCAGGAACAGTAAGGCTTATGCTTTCAAGGACCGGATTTTCAAGTTCTCCAAGGTTCCCGAGTTCGAGAGCATCTATCCTCCAACTGTTGTTGACAGAGCGCATCATATCAATGTAAGCCTCTTCCCCTTCAAGCTTGCAAATCTTTCTTACAGTCCAGGCGTCATAGCTCTCATATGAGTTGCTGGCAGTACCCTTCAGTGAGCCCTCTTCACTGAGATCGAAGGCAAACCTCATGGTTTCATGGTTCTGTTCATTGGTCCTAAGGTCAACCCATGATCCTCCCTTGTCGGTGACTGTCCAACCCTGACCATTAAGACACCGGAAGGGCAGCATGTTGAACGGTCTCATCGGATCGGTGGCATCAACAAGATATTGAACACCGTCAACTCTTACACTGGCAACCACATAATTGAATCTCTGGATAATGGCAAAATAAGTGTTTAACAGGCCGTGATCACGGGTGCTGAGGATAACCGGATCGGCCTGGATGCCTGCCGCCCTGAGCATCGAGACAAGCATCATGTTGATGTCTGCAGCATTGCCCCTGGCATCACTGTAGATTTTTTTCATGGCGGCAGAGGATGTGTAATCCTCATACCCGTTCCACATCATATGTTCCGAGACAAAAGAATAAATACGCCTTAGCAGATCAGTCTCTGATCCTCCCATAGCTTTAAGCTCCCCGGCCTTTTTTCGGATTGAGCTGTTAGTATTGAGATAAAGGCCGAAATCACTCCTTTCAAGCAGCTTTACTGATAGCTTCGGATAAGTCGGAGACACTTCTTCAAAGTAGTAGCCCGGAATCTCAATCTTCGATAGCTCAAATCCTATGCGCGCATAGTAGTCTTCCGATCCGGTACTGAAAGGCTCTTCCCGGTAAGCGGGAATATTGAAGGCGGTCCAGTGACCCACAAAACCTATTACTATGTCGCCTCCAAAGTTCACTTGCGATTCAGTTTTGTTGTACCTGACCTTGCTAAGGTCACCTCCCGTAACAAATTTGTATTCGAAATAACCTGGAAATTCAACATGAAAGCCACATCGCACTACCGGAATTTCATGCTGGAACTCCAGAGTATAGAGAGTGAAAATGTCGGGACTCTCAACCGTATATTTATACTCGATTACTGACCCCGGCCTCACATTTGGAACAGAGAAACGCACGGTGTTTCTGTAGCGGTTGCTCTCTTCATAATAGATGCTCTTTCTATCCACAATTCCGGTCACTCTCTTTCCGTCTTCCATATTGTATGACGCCGCCTTGATACCCAGCACTTTCTCATCTCTGCCGAAAGGAATCTCGACATTCGCGTAATCGAGTCCGTCAGTGTTGATGACCTTGATCCGGATATGGCGGTCAGTGATTACAAGAATCTTTTCGCCGGAACGCATGCTCACCCTTGTATAGTTTTCAAGGATCACGGCATCAGCAGACTGATCTTCAGCGTACTCCGTCATAACAAGGTCCTCCTCGGGGATCTCGCCGAAGGTGATCTCCCTGATCTGTCCCTGAAGTGCTATGTTGAACACCATGGAGATCAGGATAAAAGCTGACTGTCGCAGAGAAATATTCATCGTTCAGATCTGGTTATTACTTGTTTTCCTTTGTCGGTTCATACATCCAGAAGTCAATCCTGCCCTGATCGTCACCACAAACCAGGCCTTGAGCATCATTGAACATTACAATATTGGATCCCCTGACCCAACTGAAATTCCTGCCTGTAATGGTTATTGTATCACCGCAAAGAGCACTTTCGGGAGAGAATCCTGTCATTTTCAGCCCTTCACTTCCGAGACTTTTAAATGTCACCGGTTCACCATATACAGTGAACTCACCGGAAATAACAAACGCTGCAACCTGATAAGTAAGTCCCTCTGCAAGATTGGACCCGACGTCAGCACTGAACTTCCCGGTGCTGCTGAAAGAGCCCAGTAAAACCTTGTTGCTATATTCAACATCCGGCTGGCGTGTTGCCCATACAAATCCATGCTCGGTAATTTCTGAGTTACCTTCTTCCAATACCTCCCCGGTAAACGTTGCGCCCGCTTCAGTAATATTTGTAACCTCAAGCGTTTTGACTCTCGGATAATCCCTCTTAACAGGGTCATCTTCACATGAAGATAATAATGCTAATACATTCGCACAAAATAATGCCATGAAGCACCTGAAAAACAGGCTTCGCAACCCATAGAATGATACTGACAACATCGTATTTCAATTATCTCAGACTTTAGTAAAAATAGTGATAGTTTTTGAAATAAAGCCTAAATATGCTCTTAAACATAACCTGTATTTGGTTTTTTGTGTATGTTAGTGTTGGTTATTCTGCAATAAAATGAAAAGGTCTACATTTACTGTTATTCTGCTCTTTGCGTTATTTTACGTATCTACTGCACAGGGTGATTTTACCAACGGCTATATCATAAAAAATGATGGTAGTTTAGTTTATGGCCAGGTTAAATACATAACTAAAGATTTTACTCCCAAAGAGTGTATTTTCAGGTGGTTTGACATTTCGGAAGTATATGCTTTTAAGCCGGGTGATATCGAAGCATTCGGATTCACTTACGGAATGAGGTACAAAACTGCTGTAATGAATGGCAGTGAAACATTCATCGCATGCCTTACTGAAGGTGCAATTGATCTCCTTTACGACGGTAACAAACTTTATTTAGAAGGGTTAGGACTTGATATGGTACTGCTTGACAACTCAATCGGGAGTGCGAATGCAGAAGGCGAAATGATAAGCTTCCACGGATATAGGGATCTTATCGAAAAACTGCCTGATCCGGAAAACAAATTTACCCCACCGCCAGATATCTCCCTGAACCCCGAAAAGATGACGGAGGTTATTGCCAGTTATAACAGAAGCCAGGGTAGCCCGGCAATAACTTTTGCAATGATTAATTCATCTGGCGTTTTCGAAGAAATGCGTAATCAGGGTGCATTCTTGAATCATTATGGCATACTGGGAGGCTTAAATGCTTCAAAATACCCGATTAACGAAATATACCAACGGCATGGGTACATCCCGGAAATGGATTTTTTTGAATTCTCACCTGTAATTGGCCTCTTTTATAATCGATCACTATCCAGGAAAAATGATCGCTTTTTCTTTCAAGCAGAGATTATCGCATTTAAAACAAATGTATATATCTATGATGAATACTATGATGATTATTATTCTCTCTCACAGACATATAGAATCGATATTAATATGGGCTATACGGGCCTGAAAGTACCCCTAAGCTTCAAAGTCAGCTTTCTAAGAGGGAATTTTAAACCTTTCCTGGATGTGGGCGTTTTCGGAATGCTCAATCTTTCTACAAAATACACTAGGGGTATTGAAACAGAAGATCTGAATCATGTCGTAAGGACAGATTCTGACAATTCAATTGTGCTAAATAATAGAATTATTGGCGGACTTGCCGGTGCTGGTTTTAAAATTGACATCAATCCCCGTCAAAGTATTTTTCTTGAATTGAGAGGAGAAACCGGTTCTGGCCTCTATAATATTGAAGATATAGCTCAACAAACCATTTCCTTCAACGTTGTTGCCGGATTTGACTTTCACTGATAACTGAACTGCCATTTCTCCGTTTTCTCCATATGCTCACCCGCAGTGCAGATGCTCCTTCACCAGGGCAGCAATAGCCTCGTTGTTGCCGTAGAGCTCCTCGCTGAGCTTCTTGTCATTGTACGACTTCA
>CALMRD010000303.1 GCA_937871625.1 uncultured Bacteroidales bacterium
GACCCAGGTCGAGGCTGACGCAGCACCGAACAGTGGTATCACCAGTCTCTTCTGGTCAGGGTCGGGATATACCTCATAGGGAACAGGTTCAAGCCAGGGTATTGAGACGATGTCAGCGCCGTCGCCCGGAACACATGTCATACTGGTCACTGTGTACGAGGGCTGTATTTTGCTGCCACTCATAATCTCAACGTCATCCTTGTTAATAATACCGGCCTCCACGTTGCTGAGCCTTACCCTGTAGTTATCACCTATTCTGCCGCTGGCCTTGAGAACCACCCCTGGTCCCAGCTCCGACCGTATCGGTCCGCCCAGTCGCGGAGCACCGAGGTTATAAACAAGCCTTGCGTACTCATTCTTTACCTTCAGCAGGGGAAAATCTTCCGGTTGCCTGACGAGAATACTCCTGCTGAAATCAGAAATGAATTCCTTCCTTACCGGGGCTCCTGCTACCGGGACCAGCCTGACGCTCAGGGTGTATGTCCTTCCAGAGGCCAGTCCGCGCAGGGGCAGCTCCGCCGTATAGATACTGTAGTCGTCATGGTCGGTGCGCAGGCATGGAATAGTGATCCTGCCGGGCTGAACATCCACAAAGCCGTTCTGCCCCTTCGATCCCCGGAAGCTCACCTTAACAACCTCATCAGGCAGCAGCTCCACGTCAGCGGCAGGCTCCACCGACCGGCTGTCGACCCACAGCGGGTAGACCGGCCTGGTCATGTCTCTCTTTTCATAAATGAGCACATGTTCGCAGAGAGCTGTCCGGCCGTCCGGATATACTGCCTCAGCTGATATTTTGTTCACTCCCTCATTGAATTCAACTGTTGCAAAGAATATCCCCGTCTTGTACTGTTTCACTGACTGGCCGTTGATACTCACGGTAGCAGGGTATTCACTTTTGCACAGGACATCGAACCGGGGAATGTATGTAACCTGCTCCGGTAGTCTGAGAAACTTAACCCATGGCGAATTGTTAACTGCGCTGTCGCATCTGCATGGTATTGCTGCCAGGGTTGCTGCAGCGTCAGCCGCCGGATCAGCAACGGCAGTCTGCTGTGCCTTCCTGGCTGTATTGCAACCGGCAAGCATTGCGGTTGCCACGAGAAATATTACAGTAAGCTTTTTCATCCGTTTTAACATATTTATTTTATCTGTACAGCAGATATTTCTGTCTAATTTCCATAAATTCAGCCACATCATCCTGGCAGGCTTTCACAACCTCTTCCACGGTGACACCCGGCTCGTTGAGCTGCCGCATCAGCAGCGGTGGCGACCAGACCAGTGAGTCGGGACTGGTCTTCCTGTAGGCGTCGATGATATGCAGTGATGCCTCCACCGAGTGGAAGGCTGCGGGGTCTGTGAGCATAATCTCCACGCCGCCGCACATCTCGTTCCACGGCTTGCTGCTGCGGTTATAGCCTGTCCCTGCCGACCGTGGCACAAAGTAGACAGGCCTGAAGTAAGCCCCGCGTATCCCTCTCGAGTTGAGATCTTCAGCCGCCTTGCCGGCATCCACCCAGGGTGCTCCGGTAAGGAGGAACGGTTTGGTGGTGCCCCTCCCCTCTGACATGTTGGTTCTCTCGAACAGGCACTGTCCCGGATAGACCACGGCCGTCTCCCAGTTGTCAATGTTTGGTGATGGCATCACCCACATCAGTCCTGTCTCATCCCACATCATACTGCGGCGCCATCCCCTCATCTTTATTACCGTCAGGTCAGCGCCATATCCCTCGGTCTCGTTCCACATGGTTGCCAGCTCGCCGTAGGTCATGCCATGGCGCAGCGGGATGCGGTGCCGGTACATCCTGATGGTATCATGCATCGGCCCCTCCACCACGCGTCCGCCCAGGGGGTTGGGTCTGTCAAGCACTATAAACGGTATGCCGGCCTTTGCACATGCCTCCATAGCATGTGACATGGAGAACTTGAAGGTATACCATGCCGAGCCCACACCCTGGATGTCGAACAGCATCACGTCAATGCTGTCGAGCCACTCCTGCTTCGGGGCATAAGAGTCGCCATACAGGCTGTAGACAGGTATGCCCGTCACCGGGTCAGGCTCACCGCTGGCCTGTATCCTGCCGTGCAGCGCGCCCCTGATGCCGTGTTCGGCGCCAAAGAGTGCCACCAGGTTTACCCCCGGCGTGCCGGCGAGAATGTCAACAGTACTGCGCATATCCGCACCCACAGCTGACGGGTTGGTTATCAATCCCACTCTCTTGCCTGCGATCATATCAAGGTGCTCCTCAACAAGGACGTCGACACCGGGAGTCACTGCCGGCACCGGCACCGCTGGTCTCAGCCTCGCAGCATAGAAGGAGGTCAGCACCCCCTCAAGAGCAGGGGCATCGGCGAAGGTGAACTCCGTCACGGCCATCTTCACCGCCGGGCTTTCGTTACCGTAACGGTCCACAGCCGACAACGCGATGCTGTCAAGACGGATCAGCGCCTGTTCCACACCTGTCACCTTCTCCGGCTCTGTCCGCGCCAGGAAAGCGTTGTTGACGGTGAAGGCAGGGATCAAATCAGAGGTGGCACCGGGTC
>CALMRD010000304.1 GCA_937871625.1 uncultured Bacteroidales bacterium
CCTGAAGCTGCTGGAGCGGCTGCGCGGGCTGCCGGAGTCACTTCCCGGGCAGAGGATGCAAATGCACGGGCAGACGGAACCAACGCGAGAACTACCGGAACCGCCGGCAGAGGTGGCAGTCATCTTTACCGGTAACGCTGAGGATATAATGCTTCACGAAACAGGCACCGGTTATACACCGTCAGGTACCGAGAAACTATGGGACAACAACGACTTCAATGCGCCGTTTGCGTCGGGATCATCATCGTATGACACGATGATTATCTGTCCCGCTTCCATGGGAATGGTGGGCCGCATAGCCCACGGCGTCTCCGACGACCTCATCACACGGGCGGCCGACGTGATGCTCAAGGAGCGGCGCCGTCTGATACTTGTTCCCCGTGAAACACCATACAGCCTAATCCACATCACCAATATGAAGCTGCTGACCGAGGCCGGCGCCGTCATCTGCCCGGCAACTCCGTCGTTCTACAGCCGGCCGCAAACGATTGATCAGCTGGTGATGACGGTGATCGACAGGGTGATGACGCTGGCGGGATTCACTGTTGACACTTTCAGGTGGAACGAGGAGGGTTAAGCATAAACAATCAGAGAGCCGGATGGCAGAAGCAGAACTTCATAAAAGAATAAAGTCGCTGTTCCGGCGTCACCATGTGCTGAGCATCGCCACCGTCAGCGAGCGCGGGCCCTGGTGCGCATCGTGCTTCTATGCATGGGACGAGGAGAACAACACCCTGGTCGTTACCACTGACCCGACCACCAGGCATGGTGCGGAGTTCCTCAGCAATCCGCATGTTGCCGGCACCATCGCCCTTGAAACAAAACGCGTGGGTCGCATCCGTGGGGCGCAGTTCACCGGCACCGTCAGCGAACCGGAAGGCGACGACCTGAAGCGCGCCCGCCGCATCTACCTCAGACGCTTCCCCTATGCCGCCCTTGCGGATCTGCATCTGTGGGTCATCCACCTCAACCATATCAAGCTGACGGACAACAGGCTGGGATTCGGTGTCAAAATTTTATGGCCTTAATCAGATAAGAGGCAATACAGAAGCTTTCAAAAAGCGTACTTTTATCTTCTCTTTTTAATTTTACGACTGCATGATCGACCACTCAACCATAGAGCGAATCTTCGACGCCGCGCAGATAACAGACGTGGTGTCCGAGTTTGTGTCGCTCAAGCGTCGGGGGGTCAACATGCTGGGCCTATGCCCGTTCCATAACGAGAAGACCCCCTCCTTCACCGTCTCGCCCGCCAAAGGCATCTTCAAGTGCTTCGGCTGCGGCAAGGGCGGCAACGCCGTCAACTTCATCATGGAGCATGAGCATCTCTCATACCCCGAGGCGCTACGCTGGCTGGCAAAGAAATATCACATAGAGGTTGAGGAGAAGGAGGTCACCCCCGAGGAGATCGCCAAACAGAATGAGCGTGAGAGCATGCTGGTCGTCACCCAGTACGCCGCCCGCCTTTTTACCGAGACTCTCTTCCACGGCCATGAGGGCATGGCACTGGGGCTCTCCTACTTCCGCGAGCGCGGCTTCGGCGACGCCATCCTGAAGAAATTCGAGGTGGGATACTGCAACGAGAAGCGTGACGATTTTACCCAGAAGGCTATCGCTGCGGGCTACAAGAGCGAATACCTCGTCATGAGCGGCCTCACCATCGACAGGGAGGGCTACCTCTTCGACCGTTTCGCGGGGCGCATCATGTTCCCCATCCACTCGCTCTCGGGGCAGGTGCTGGGCTTCGGCGGCCGCATCATCAAAAAAGACCCGAAGGCGGCGAAGTATGTCAACACGCCCGAGACAGAGATATACCACAAGAGCCGCATCGTCTACGGCATCTTCCAGGCACGCCAGGCCATCAGCCGCGAGGACCGCTGTTACCTGGTGGAGGGCTATACTGACGTGCTCTCGATGCACGAATCCGGTGTGGAGAACGTCGTGGCCTCCTCCGGCACCGCCCTGACGCAGGAGCAGATACGCCTCATCAAGCGCTTCACGCCCAACATCACCATGCTCTACGACGGCGACCCGGCAGGCGTCAAGGCCTCACTGCGCGGCACCGACATGGTGCTGGAGGAGGGCATGAACGTCCGCATAGTCATGCTGCCCGAGGGTGAGGACCCCGACTCATACTCCAAAAAGTTATCCGACGAGGAGTTCAAAACCTTCCTGAAGGAGAACGAGACCGACTTCATTCGCTTCAAGACCAGGCTGCTGCTCGATGAAGCGCAGAACGACCCTGTCCGCCGCGCCAACCTGGTGCGCGAGGTGGTGCGATCCATCGCCGTCATCCCCGACCAGATAGCCCGCACCATCTATGTCAAGGAGAGCAGCAGGCTGCTGGGCATGCCCGAGGAGGTGGTGCTCGACGAGGTGCTGAAGCTGCGCAAGCAGCAGACCTTCCGCGACCGCAATGCCTGGCCGGTGCAGGATGCCGTGGTGGCACCGCAAGCGACGGTACAGAAACAGAAGGCCAGGGAGGAGACATCATTCTACTCGGAGAGAGAGCTGCTGCGCCTCCTGATACGCTACGGCTCCGAGGTGCTGACACGCGAGACAGACAAGGAGACAGGCATAGAGACCGTCACCACCGTGGCTGACTACATCATATCACAGATAACGGAAGATGAACTGACGTTTGAGGACCCCCTCTTCACCACCATCTATTCAGAGATAACCTTCAACGTCACCCAGGGACTCGTCGCCGGCGAACGCCACTTCGTCCAGCATCCCGATCCCGCCATAAGCTCAACAGTCGTTGACATGCTTACAGAACAGTACTCCCTGAGCAGGATATGGAGCTCACGCGGGGCATTTGTTGAGACGGAGGAGATGAAGCTCAGGGATATCGTCCCCGACTCGGTGCTCAAGTTCAAGGGCGACAAGATCAAGATGATGCAGAAGGAGATACGCAGGGCGATGGCCGAGGCGGCTGGTGACGACGAGAAGATATCGGAGCTGCAGGCGCGATATAAGGCGATGACCTCGCTGCAGAAGAAAATTTCTGCCGGACTGGGGGGAAGGATAGTCCTGTAACAGGAGAAATGGGAGGCTTTATCGTCCTGTGACAGCAGAAAAATAAACAACATTTTTCTTAACTTGGGAAAAATTTCCGGAACCATGAGTCGACTGCTTCCTGCCCTCATTATACTCTCTGTGATGACCCTCACTGTCACATCATGCAGGAAGTCAGACAGGGGCTCCGGCATCCCGGTTCCGGTTTTCTCGACATACCGTCCCGAGACACCCAAAGATGCCGAAAAACTCAGGAAGATCTATTACGGGCTGCTGACACCTGTGGAGGTCACCAATATCTTCGAGAGGCTGGGCATCCCCTATAACGACACCATCG
>CALMRD010000305.1 GCA_937871625.1 uncultured Bacteroidales bacterium
CCCAGGGCAATGAAAGCCCCCGGTGCAAGAATGAACACCAGTATGCCATCACCGCCGATGAATTTAAATCCGCCGATAGCGCCACTGCCAAGTATCTCCCTGATGGCACCCAGCACACCCAGCGCCGCGGTGAAACCCAATCCCATCCCGGCACCGTCAACAACGGAAGACCATACCGTGTTCTTGCTGGCAAAAGCCTCTGCACGGCCAAGAACAATACAGTTGACCACTATCAGTGGAATGAAAATCCCCAGGGTCTCATAAAGAGTAGGAACAAAGGCCTGCATCACCAGGTCAACAATAGTGACAAAGGTGGCAATTACAACAATGAAGGCAGGAATACGCACCTTGTCAGGAATCACGTTCTTCATCAGCGATACCACCGTGTTTGAGCCAAGAAGTACAAAAGTGGTAGCCAGTCCCATGCCAAGTCCGTTTACCATCGATGACGTGGTGGCAAGGGTGGGGCAGGCCCCGAGAACCATCACCAGAATGGGGTTTTCCTTTAAAAAGCCCTTGCTAAAATTTTGTACCTGGTTCATTTCAGACCTCCTTTCTCAAATGTGTTGTAAGCCTTCTGCACTCCTTCACAAAAAGCTCTTGAACTGATCGTTGCAGCAGTGATGGCATCAACAGTCCCGCCATCCTTCCTGACCTTAAGGGAAAACTCTGCCGGGTTCTTCCCCTTGAACTGATCCTTGAACTCCGGCTTCTCCGGTGTGCCTTCGGGGACCATCTTGGTGCCCAGACCAGGGGTCTCCTTATGCTCAAGAACAGAGATGTTGTATATCGTTCCGTCAGGCAAGAAGCCTACCATGAAGCCTATATATCCGCTGAACCCGTTGTTGGTGTACGACTTGACAGCATAACCCACAATTTCCTCACCGCTTTTCGCAGGATAAACCTCAAGCGAGTCTCCCTCACCCGTGGGTAACATGAACATCTCATCGTTGGGGTTGTTGTTGAATTCAGGTACCACCTGCTTGATCGCATCAAGCTTCTTGTTAAGCAATGTGACCTCAATCGGCCCCTTGGTCATCTCATAAACGAAACCCAGAGCTGCTGACGCCCCCACAGAGATCAGCGTCAGCGATAGCATCATGTTCTTCAGCGACGATTGTATCTTAGCCATGCTTCACCTCCTTTCCAAATCTTTTCGGCTTGATATACATGTTCAGCAACGGTACGAAGGCGTTCATTATCAGTATCGCAAAAGAAACACCCTCGGGATAGGCCCCCCACGTCCTTATCAGAACAGTTATCACTCCTATGCCAACACCGTAGATTATCATACCCTTGTGCGTCATTGGCGATGTGACATAGTCGGTTGCCATGAATATCGCACCCAGCATAATGCCTCCCGTCAGGAGATGAAATCCCGGATCCGCATATTTGGTCGGATCTGCCAGCCACAGGATCCCGGTGAAGAGTGCCACTGTCACCAGTATTGACACCGGGATGTGCCAGCTGATTATCTTCTTCCAGAGCATGTAAATACCCCCGATGATCAGCGCTGCCGCAGCTATCTCACCCATCGAACCCCCCATATATCCGTAGAACAACTGCATATGCGTCGGCACCTTCTCCATCAGCGAGGCCACACTCTCCCCTGCCTTCACACCCTCGGTCAGGATGCCAAGCGGCGTGGCTCCCGTGACAGCATCCAGATACCCTGTCCTGAAGCCCGATGGCACCGGCCAGCTGGTCATCTGCACCGGAAAGGAGATAAGCAGAAAGACCCTTCCCACCAAAGCCGGGTTGAACGGGTTGCTGCCCAGACCGCCGAAAGTCATCTTGGCCACCCCGATCGAAATAATCGCTCCTATGATTATAATCCATATCGGAAGGTTGGAAGGTACATTGAACGCCAGCAACAGACCGGTAACAACTGCTGAGCCGTCAGACACTGAAGGTTTGGTCTTCAGGATGAACTTCTGCACCAGGTATTCAACCGCGACACACGAGAGGACGGAGGTGAGGGTCACGATGATGGCCCCCATCCCGAAGTAATAGATGGAGGCTGCCAGCGCCGGGACCAACGCTATCACCACGCCGTACATAAGCCTGCGCGTCGTTTCAGGACTGCTCAGATGCGGCGACGGAGAGACATTAAGTATATTGTTCATATCGCTTGTATGCTATTTCGTAATTCTTTCTCGTGCCATACGAATGACCGTTGACTTGCCCAGCCTGATATAGTCAAGCAAAGGCCTTTTGGCCGGACAGGTATAGGCACAGGCCCCGCACTCCATGCAGTCGGTTATCTTCTCCTTCTCTGCCGTATCCCACATGCCCTTTTCCGACAGGACTGAAATCAGCCACGGCTCCAGGCCCATGGCACATGCCGAGGAACACTTGCCGCACCTGATGCACGGCAGCACCTCTGCACGGCGCGAGGCAGCAGCAGGGAAGAGGAGTATTCCTGATGTGCCCTTGGTCACCGGCACCTCGGTAATGGCCAGCGCCTTGCCCATCATGGGCCCGCCGTTGACTATCTTGCCGGTATCATCGGGCATGCCGCCCGCAGCCTCAATAAGAGCTGTCACCGGCGTGCCGATCCGCACCAGGAAGTTGCCGGGATTTGTAACCGACTTACCTGTCACGGTGACCACCCTCTCAACAAGCGGCTTGTTCTTCTGAACTGCCTCATACACAGCAAAGGCAGTACCCACATTCTGCACTACAACACCTACATCTATGGGTAGTCCGCCGGAAGGAACCTCTCTACCGGTGCATGCCTTGATAAGCTGCTTCTCACCCCCCTGCGGATACTTCACCTTAAGAGGCTGCACGGTAATACCCTTGAACTCCTTTGCCAGCTCTGTCAGATGACTTATCGCATCCGGCTTGTTTGCCTCTATGCCCACCACAGCCCTCTCTACCCCCAGGGCCTTCATGATGATGGTTGCCCCCGTAAGCACCTCTGCTCCCTTCTCCAGCATCAGCCTGTGGTCCGAGGTGAGGTAGGGCTCACACTCCACCCCGTTGATGATTACCATGTCACAACTCTTGCCTGCAGGGACGGTCAGCTTGATGTGGGTCGGGAAGGTGGCTCCTCCCATGCCTACTAGCCCGCACTGCCGGCACCGATCAATGATCTCCTCGCGGGTCATGGTGATCTCCTTCACCAGCGCGCTGCTGCGGTCAACTGTAGTAACCCATTCGTCTCCCTCAACATCAATGATCACCGCGGTCTGCTTGTACCCTGTGGTATCAACCACCGTGTCAATCTTACTGACCTTGCCTGAGACAGGTGAGTGGATGTTCGTGGAAACAAATCCTTTTGCCTCCGCGATGACCTGCCCGGCCAGCACCGCAGCTCCCTTCTCCACCACCGGTGTTGCCGGTGCTCCGATATGCTGTGAGACAGGTACCGTGACCTGCGGGGGGAGGGGAAGGATAACTGTCGGCCTGTCAGCTGTCAACTTGTTCTCTGGCGGGTGGATGCCGCCTTTCGGGAATGTCTTGAACACTTTTCCGGTTGTTTATAAGATTATCAGATTGTCAGTTCGTTGTTGCTTCTCTCAGTTTTT
>CALMRD010000306.1 GCA_937871625.1 uncultured Bacteroidales bacterium
CAACCCTAACTGCTCCACCATCCAGATGCTCATGGCCCTGGCGCCACTGCACCACGAGTACACTGTCAGGAGGCTTGTGGTATCAACATACCAGTCGGTAACCGGCACCGGGGTAAAGGCTGTGACACAGCTCGACAATGAACGCCGCGGGCTGGGCGGAGAGATGGCATACCCCTACCCCATCGACCTTAACTGCCTGCCGCATTGCGATCACTTCCTCGACAACGGCTATACAAAAGAGGAGGAGAAGCTCATGAATGAGACACGGAAGATACTGTCGGACAATAGTATACGTGTTACTGCCACTGCGGTAAGGGTACCAGTCAAGGGAGGTCACTCGGAGGCAGTGAATGTTGAGTTTGAACATGAATTCGACCTCGACAGGGTGAGGGCACTGCTCTCAGAGGCACCGGGGGTGATCCTTTATGACAACCCGTCGGAGAATAAATACCCCATGCCTGTCATCGCCCATGACCGTGATGAGGTCTTCGTGGGCCGCGTCAGGCGCGACTTCTCGCAGGAGAGGACACTGAACATGTGGGTCGTGGCTGACAACATTCGCAAGGGGGCAGCCACCAATGCGGTGCAGATAGCCGAGTATATGCGCTCGTCAGGCCTGCTCTAGCTGCAGGTCACACATCATCATAGAGAAAATCATTGTAGGGATACCGTGCCGCGTGTATCCGTCTCACATCGTCATAGAGCATCTTCCTGAGCTCGTCAATGTTGTCACGGGTCTTCGCCGAGATGAATACCACCTTCCGGTCATTTCCGCCGGCCATCCAGCTCCTGCGAAGGTCATCCAGGGAGAGGTTCTCCCTCTTCACCGGGGTGAGGTCATCGTCATCCTTCCTGGTGAATGAGAAAATGTCGGTCTTGTTGAACACCATTATAGTGGGTTTACCCAGAGACCCCAGCTCCGCCAGGGTGGCATTCACCACCTCTATCTGCTCCTCAAATCCGGGGTGTGAGATATCGACCACATGAAGCAGCAGGTCAGCCTCGCGCACCTCGTCGAGCGTCGACTTGAACGACTCCACCAGGTCGTGCGGCAGCTTGCGGATGAATCCCACCGTGTCGGAGAGAAGGAATGGCAGGTTGCCTATCACCACCTTCCGTACCGTGGTGTCAAGAGTGGCAAAAAGCTTGTCTTCGGCAAAAAGGTCACTCTTGCTTATCCGGTTCATAAGAGTAGATTTCCCGACGTTGGTGTAACCGACGAGTGCCACCCTCACCATCTTTCCGCGCCCTTTGCGCTGGGTGCTCATTTGGGTGTCTATCTTCTTCAGCTGTTCTTTAAGCTTTGCTATGCGGTCACGTATAATGCGGCGGTCGGTCTCTATCTCCGTCTCACCCGGTCCGCGCAGCCCGATACCCCCTCGCTGACGTTCGAGGTGTGTCCACATGCCCGTCAGCCTCGGCAGCAGGTACTGGTACTGGGCGAGCTCCACCTGCTTACGGGCGTGCGATGTGCGGGCACGGCCGGCAAAGATGTCAAGGATGAGGTTGGTGCGGTCAATGACACGACAGTTGAGCTCTTTCTCAATGTTGCGCATCTGCGCCGGCGTCAGCTCGTCATCGAAGATGGCAAGGGTGACCTCATTGGCAGCGACAAACGCCGCTATCTCCTCCGTCTTGCCCTTGTTGACAAAAGTGCGGGGATTGGTATGCTCAACACGCTGGAGGAATGACTTGACAGGCTCCGCCCCTGCCGTACGGGCAAGGAAAGCAAGCTCATCAAGGTAATCGCGCGCACTGCCCTCATTTATCTCAGGGGTGATAACCCCTATCAGTATTGCCTTTTCTATTTCCCGGAAAATTAGAAGGCAAAAATAGTAAATCCGGGCAGATCATGAAAGGAAGACTTCAGTACCACACCTCCGGGGGAAGGATTATGCTGCCCTATACGGCTGCCGGCCGCTGATGCGGCCGGCAGAACATAATTACATTATATGACGTCAGAGTACCTCAGTTGATATACCTCCTGTTGGCCTCCATGAAACCCCGTATTGCCCGTTTAAGGTTCTCGGTGCACATGATCACCATGTCAAGGTCGGTGGGGAACTCTATGATCTGCGACTGCAGCATCCGTTTCTGCTCCGCCGTGAGGGCATTGGCATCACCTATCGCCCGTGCCGACACATGCTCGAAGTTGGAGGTGGCGCCTATAGGCTCTTTCTTGATAGTCTTTTCAGGATAGAGAGAGAGCATCTCCACATCCCCGTCGATGACACACTCCTTGACCTGGAATGTCTGGATGAGAGCGCACTGCAGCTCCTTGTATTTTTTGACCTTGACATCATTGCCCAGTGAATCCTTGAGCACGTTGCCCCTGGCATCCTTCACATACTCAAACCCGTCCTCCACGGTCGCCTTCACCAGGCTGTCGCGCTGGAATTGACGGTCAGGACTGACGGCCACGTTTTTCAGGTTTACATTTACCACGTAGTCAAACTGTGTGTCGCTGTTGGGAATGGAAGTATGATATTCCACCCACTCGCTGTTGAGGCGCGGCAGGTCAAGGGCCAGCAGCTCCTGCTCAAATGTCTCGGGGAATTTTGTGGGAGAGTAATTCTTGAGGGTGACATATACGCGGCTGATGCCAAGCTGCCTGGACTCCCTCAGCATCTGATCAATACCCTCATAGTCGCCCACATACTCCTGTGCCCTGACAAACTCATAGTATGCCTGGCGGTATGACTCCCTGGTGTCGTTCTTCATCAGCTCCTGTCCGTGGGCGTAGTAGAAATCGGCTGCATTCTTTTTTGCAACCACCATCTCCTGCATGTAATCGACATATGGCCACTCGATGGTTCTTCCCTCATACTGAATGGGGGTTACTGTGCGCACGGCTGTCTGCCTGTCGCTCATCTTCTTGTAGATGAGGTAAAGCTCATCCCATGCGTTGGCTCTGCCTTCGATCTTCAGCAGGCGGATTCGCTCGTTGTCCTGTTCAATGGCGATATCCATGGCGCGCTCAAGGGTCTCGATATCCTTTGAGCTTTTGGGGTTTTTCCTCAGCTCGGTGACAGCCTTGTTAATGGCTGCGTCATAGTTGCCGATCTCGAGCTGTTTTTTTGATGAGCCGCAGCCTGCGAGCAGGAGGGCTGATACAAACATGATTGCGAAAGTCCTTTTCATAAGTCATTAATTAAAACCCCGCTATCCGAAGGGGCGGGGTTTTTATTTAACGTTAGAAAAGGTTGTTTATTGCAGTTGGAAGATGATAGGTATTGAATACCTCACCCTCACAGGTCTGCCTCGCTGCATGCCCGGCTCCCATTTTGGTGAGGCAGCCACCGCCTCTTTTGCGGCGTCATCGAGCAGGGCGTCGACACTGCGGGTGACGGTCACGTTGCTAACATTGCCGTTTGTCTCAACCACGAAAGAGATGAATACCCTTCCCTGGATGCCGTTCTCGGCGGCCAGTTCGGGATAGCGCACCCGCTTCTGCACCCACTCGCGAAACTTGTTGATATCGCCACCTCTGAACTTGGGCATGTCTTCCACGATAACGAATATCTCATCTTCGGTCTCCTCCTCCTCTGCCTGCAGCACTGGAGCGTATATCTCCACCACCTTGTCTTCCGAGGTCTCGTCATCTTCGAAGCGCACCTCATTTTCTATCAGCACGTCGTCTTCAACGATCTCAAAGAGGTCGGTGACAGTCACCTCCGGTGGAGGTATCTCTTCAGGGGGTGTCTCTTCGGTAACGGGTATCTGTTCCTCCTCGATTGCTTCCTCGGTCATACCGTCGAAGATCGAGTCCCTTTTCTGTCCGCTGGTCCATTCGAGGGCCACGATACAGATGATCAGGGCAAGGATAAGGCCAATCTGCAGAAACAGCGACTTCTTGTTTTCCAGGTTTGCCTTTTCGTTTTTCTTGAGTTCCATGTCAATGCTGTTTGTAGGCACCTCAAAGTTACAAAATTGTTTGTCAACTCCGACGCAATGGCATAAAGTGATTTGGAAAAAAAGTTCTATATTTGCACCGCTCCGGTGATATGGGCTGTAAGGCCCTCCCGGGGAGGTTCATAAAATTAGGGGATATAGCTCAGTTGGTCCCGCTCCCGACCTGTCGGGAGCGAGGATCCTCGATCCCGATCTTATCGGGATCGGGACTAGAGCGTGTGACTTAAAGTTCTTTTTATTACGGGGATATAGCTCAGTTGGCTAGAGCGTGTGACTGGCAGTCACAAGGTCAGGGGTTCGATTCCCCTTATCTCCACAAAGTAGCTAATCTACAGTTAGTTATAAAGAGG
>CALMRD010000307.1 GCA_937871625.1 uncultured Bacteroidales bacterium
CCACCCATGGTCTGGAAAATTGCTTCCTGCGGACAGAGATTGACACACCGCATGCACTGTTCGCAGGTTGATTTCCAGACAGGTCGCCCGTCTGTGATCGTAATGCTTTGTGTCGGGCAGACCCTTGCACATACCTGGCAGCCATTGCAGGAATCGTAAGTTTTAAATGTTCGCCACAGATTTTGTATCCCCATATACCGGAATAACAGGTAATCTTTATAGAACCGGAATTTCGTATAACGTGTGGGATATGCGAACAGGTGCAAATGCCTGATGCCGCCAGTTATTTCTTGAGCTATTCCCTTTGCCTGCTCCACCCCCTTACGGATTATCTCAACAGCTTCTTCCTTTGACGGAGGGAAAGGAGGCACCGGGGCGGTTATCCAGTTAATCGGCATCTGAACCACACCTGAATAGATAATCTCACAGTTTTTCCTTTTCAGTATGCGCTCACATTCTATAACAGAAAACCCTGTTTCCGTACAATCCCCGGCAGTGATTAATACGAATGCCTTCTGTCTGTTCGCAAACCGGTCTAATCCTCCAAGGTATTTCCGGCAAATGCGGGGAATGCCAAATGCATATACCGGAAAGCAGAAGCCAATGATATCAGCCCCTGTGATTTCTCTCTCTTCCGGATTTATCTCAGATATTTCTGCTTTGTGGCCAGCCTCAAGAAAGACCTCCCGGCACGTTCTTAAAATCTTCAACGAATTGCCGGTACCGGTAAAATATCTCAACTCTAATCTCATGAACAATCAGTTTAGCAGGATCCGTATTTTCCAGGGGGAACTTTAAATTTATTGTATCACTTGTATCTGAACCAGAACTTTTTAACAGATCCGGAAATAATTGCTGCCATTCCCTGCTATTGACGCAATCCGGCTTCCCGACAAGGCAGAAGGTCAAAATTATAAAAAAAAAGCCGCTTGTTTAGCGGCCTTCCTGAGCGGCTGGTTAAAAAATCAACCTCGTCCGAAGAGTCTTACTCTGGCTTTCCGGCCCCTGGTGGTATTGGCATCATACCAGAACTCAACGCTTTTTACGATACGTTCATCGCCAATTAAGTCTATCGGCCTTGAGGCGCCTCCCGGGCCAATGGTGTTCCTCATGACCACCTCCTGTCTCCTGCCGTTGCCATAGACAATGATCACCCTGTGGAAATCAACCGGGGCTCCCTTTACTCTTATCTGGATGGCATTGAGTGCTCCGCCGGCAGCGGTCACCATGATCACATCATGGTCAAGCCTGTCATTTACGAGCCTCTCTCCCAGGAATTTCCATCTCGGTCCCTGACCTGCAACTGTCAGAGTGGTTATCATCAGTACCATTGTCAGAATTGATAGTTTGGTTTTCATCTCTGTAGTGTGTTAATTTATATCTCTGACTAACGGAGAATTGAAAGGTTTAATTATAGCAGATCGTTTTATCTCTGAATGAGAGACAGGCTATGGGTTTCTTTTGCTGATCCTTTTTGCCGTCTCAAGGTAGACGGGCAGGGCTGCGGAGCCGTACCATGGGTATAATTCCGTATCAAAAATTCCGGCCACTACAGTCGGATCGCCTTTCAGCAACTGTTCTGCTTCCTCAGTTGTGCTGACATCAAAGATGAATATCCCCCGGTAATCCCTCTCATTGGCTGCAAGAGGTCCTGATATCACCAGTCTCCTCTCCTCAGCCAACCTCCGCATATTCGCAAAATGACCGAGAAAGAGGCTGTCCCGCAACTCCTTGTCCTGTATGTCGGCAGGGCCGGTTTTCAGAATAACCAGTACATAAGATTTCATGCCATAATCGTCAGCCCCCAGCTGTCTTGCAAGCGTAGAATCATATTCATGAGTAGGAACCTGGGCTTCAGCAAATAATGATAAGGAGGCGAAAAGTAAAATTGTAATGGAAGTTTTCATATAAATTATTTCTTTATTATCAATCATGTAAGTATGAAACAAATAATTATACATTATGGTTTCACCTTACAACAAAAAAATGACATCACACTGCACTAAAAAGTAATTATATTTGCAACCGCAACATCATAATGTTGTTGCCCTACCGGAGAGATGCCAGAGTGGTCGATTGGGGCGGTCTCGAAAACCGTTGTCCGGGTAACTGGACCGTGGGTTCGAATCCCTCTCTCTCCGCAACAGACATTACAGGCCGAACCGCTTCATAGCGGTTCGGCTTCTATTTTCATGGATACGCCGAATGAGCTTGCTCATGAGGAGGAAACATGAAAATAGAAGAGCATGTGCAGCATGCGTGCCTGTAACGTCTGTTGCAGGTTCGACCACAAGGGATCACGAGCGAATGAAATGAGCGAGTAATCCCTCTCTCTCCGCAGACCATAGCACTCCTGTTCCGTCAATTGACGGAACAGGTATTTTATTTTATGGCAGAACAAGCCGGGCTTGCCCGGCGAGGAATGACGGAAAATAAAAAGACACTCATGCACCCCGGGGCATGAGTGAGTGCTATGGTCTGCAGATTCCCTGCCCTGGGATCATCGGTGAAACCGGTAATCCCGGAAACGGAGATGTCATCGTTTGCCGGCTTCTCCAGGATGGGATCACCGGTGAAGCCGGTAATCCCTGTTGCGGAAAGATCATCGGTTGCGTCTCCTCCTCGAATGGGACAACCACAGACAATTCCATTCAATTGAATTTTCCACTCCTTATTCCTCGTTTTCACGGATTTCATAACTTAGTAACCATCTTATCTTGGGGAAAGACCTAAATCCTGTTAATGCAATGAACGAACAGACACAAAACCAGGAATGTTGTCCTGAATTCCATCCTGAGAGATGGGATGAGAAGACATTTGTCTGGGACAGCAAAAAATTCATCAAGGATTCCATTCCTGCACTGTTTCACATTCCTTATCCACCAATGATCGCAAAGAAAATCACCAGGATGTGGCAGTCGATTGAATCCTCCGGATCTGCATCTCCGGACAAGGCAGATACACTGGTATTATTCCATGACCCGTCAGCCTTCAGATCGGATATCCTCATCTCTGTGGAGAAAGATGTTCCTGCAGAAAAGAATGTAACAATCTCCGGGAACTTCATAAGCAAAACGTTCGACGGTGATTATAATGCAATCCCAAAATTCATCAGGGTCATGAATCAGTAC
>CALMRD010000308.1 GCA_937871625.1 uncultured Bacteroidales bacterium
AAACCAGTATCAAAACGCTGCATCCGGTTGTTGTTTGTCTCAATTCAGGTCAGAAATGATATGCCTGCTAATTTGTGGGAACAAAATAGCTATGATACCTGACACACATATATGTATGCAAGAAGTGCATATTTTCCTGAAAATTAATCCGGCAATGCAGCAAACAGTACTGATACGTTGAATTGTTTTTTTTAACTCCTCCCCTGCCCCGGAGTCAATCACCGAACGCATCAAGCGCCACAGTGGGCCTCCCGCCGGCGTCAAACGCCCCCTTGCCGTAACTCTTCCAGCTGTAAGCCTCTGGCTCCCAGTAAAAGACCCCCAGACACTTCCTGTTGCTGACAGCCCTGGCACGGGTGATGAGATCACTGAGAAAAAGCCTGGCCGTCACCGCCTCATCCCACGCCATGCCTACTTCACATATCATCACCTCACAGCCATAGCGGCTGATCATGTCGTTGACATTGGCTATACAGGCATTGTTATGGTCAAGCCAGTTGCTCTTGTCCGGGTAGAGCGACATGCCTATCACATCCCACCTGCCGCCGTGACTCTGCAGCCCATTGAAGAGCCAGCGGTAGAGGCTGTTATCCTGCCCTCCGTGAAGATGCACAATGACCTTTGAATCGGGGAAGATAGCCTTGGCGGCATCATACCCGGCATTGTTCAGCTCAGCATACTGTGCCATATTCGCCGAGGCCTGACCGTCGGGCCAGAGCATGCCGTTGCCGGTCTCATTGCCTACCTGTATCCACTCGGGGGTGATGTTCCAGTTCTTAAGGGCCGTGAGGACCTCTGTGGTGTGATCTCCCACCGCATCACACAGCTCGCTGAAGGAGAGATCAGCCCAGGCCACAGGCTTGGTCTGATGACCGGGGTCGGCCCATACATCACTGTAGTGGAAGTCGATCATGATACGCATCTTCAGCTCAGCAGCCCGCCTGGCCTTGACCAGGAGATCGGTCTTGTTACACCAGCCGTCCGAGGGGTTAACCCATACCCGCAGCCGTATGGCGTTCATCCCCAGTCCCCTCAGGAGGGTCATACACTCTGTGGCGACACCGTCAGCATCATAAAACCTCCTGCCGGCAGCCTCCATCTCCGTCAGCCAGCTCACATCAGCCCCTTTGGCAAAATAGCTGGTGTCAACCTCCGGAGGAGGATCGGGGCCGGGGTTATCTCTTCCGTCGCCGCAGCTGCTGACAGACAAGAGGGGGAAGAATACAAGGGCTAACAGTAAGTTCAGTGTTCTCATCTTCTGCAAAGATATGATGCCGCAGGTTAAAACGGACAGTTTAAAAAAGAGAAAAGGGGCCCGTAACTTAAGCCCCTTTTCTGAGATCCATTTCCTATTTAGCAGTGAAGGTACATGTGTTATGCAGGAAGTCAACAGTCACATTATAGGTGCCGGCCGCCAGGCTCTGGACATCCGTGATGTTGGAGCCCTTGAAAACCATCGAGGTCAATGTGCCGCCGTAATACCTGTTCCACGACTGGTCGATGTGGATCTGGATGCCCCATGGGGCTCCGGAGGTTATCACTGCCGTACCGGTATAAACGCCTGTGGAGCTTTTTGTAAGCACCACGGAGGTGAAGTTCCAGACGTCGTTAAATCCTGTTATGTACACCTCACTTCCCAGGAAAGCATAGGTGGCATCACACAGGTTGGCTACCAGGTCATATGTCCCGAGGCCAATTGTTGCATCATCAACGATACCCGGGCCGTTATACTGAAGCACACCGTCGGCCCCGCCGTACCAGGGATCCCAGCCGCCGTTAAGGTAAAGCTTGCATCCCCATGGTGAGACCGAACTTATAGTCACTGAACTTGCGTACACCCCCGGCACCACCGTGGCATCCATCGGAGCCATAGTCCAGTTGTCGTTCAGTCCTGCATGACTAAGGCTGGTGACAGCAGTATGACTATAGGTGAGGTTCTGCAGGTCAGCCTGTACAAGGTAGAGTCCCGGCGAGGGAGCCGGTATGTTGCCTGAACCCTTGAAGGCGAGCGTTCCCTCGGCAGATCCCATCGTATAAATATTTTCCCAGTCGCCCGAGGTGAGGGTCATCTGGTATCCCCACAGCGAGTTGATGTTAACAACCCCGGCAAAGGTGGAGTCGTCCTCACTCACCAGCCTGAGGTAGTTGTCAAAGGTCCAGCTTCCTGAAATACCGTCATCAATGCCCGGCAGGAAGAGGAACTCGCTGATGGGCTCTTCAATGACAGTTATTCCCTCCTTGACCCTGAAGGTCCATCCCTTCGGGTCTGACAGGAAGAATGTCATAGTGTAATCGCCTGCCTCAGGGATTGTTATGTTCCCGGCGGAAGCGCTGTTCCAGTCGATTGTCAGGGTGCTGTCGCTGTGGGCGATGAAACCCAGGGAACGCGCGATGGCAGAGGCATCGGCAGTGCCGGTGGATATGTTGTAGAGCTTTGCATCATCACATGTCACCCTGATGGTGGCATTGTCAGCAGTGGTTGTGAACGAGACATACCATTTCACTGCCGTCCTGTCGAAGGTCATGACCGCATCAATGTCGCCGCTGACAGTGAGCGACGGTATGTTGGTAGCTGTCCACTCCCTGGTGCCGGTATTGAGGGTTGTGTAGTAGCACCCTCCTACTCCCGGGTACCAGAAGTTCCAGTGGGTGGCCTGGTCTTTGGAGGTGACGAACTCATTGCCATCCTCGCCGAGGTTACCCCATACAGTGCCATCACCCTCGAGCAGGTACCAGTTGTACCATGCCGTCACGCCGGTGAAGCCGGCATAGAGGCCGTTGCTCGACGGCGACCAGAGGGTGAATCCCGTATCCTCATGGTCGGCATCAAGGATGAACCCGACGGACATGTCAATAGTATAGGTGGTCACATTGACAACGGTGACATTGCTGTAGTATGGCTTGGTGTTGTCACCGTATGAGCTTCGTATACGGATATAGAGAGGCTGGCTGACATCAGGCTCGAGCCCGAGGTTCTTTGCCAGGGTGTTAAGGGCACCTCCCATAAACGTATAGGTTGTTCCCTGCGGCGTTATCTCCGTAAAGGTTGTAAAGTCAGCCGAGGCAGATACCTCCATGGTAAGCGCAGGCACAGAGCCCGGTATCTTCATGTCTGCCTCACTTATATTAAGGGCGCTCATGCTCCATGTAAGCGCAAGGACAGATATTGCCGCTTCTTCTTTTGTAAGGACCACAGCAGTCTCACTGGCCATCAGCTCAGACGAGTCGAGTCCTGACAGTCTGACATGAAGGCCATCCTCCTCGCACGACTGAAGAACAGCCAGGAGGCACAGGGCCAATGCCGTTATTTTCGTTTTCATATGTGTTGTTTTTTTCATTGTCATGATCGGTTGATGCACTAATAATCTGTGTTGTACAGGTTGGGATTAGCAGAGATCTCGGTAGCCGGGATCGGGTATATGTTATACCTGTCGTCCACAGCCACTCCTTCCCTTACGCCGCCCTTCCACTGCCACAGGTAGCTGCTTCCGGTGAAGCAGCCGAACCTGATAAGGTCGGTACGGCGGACACACTCCCAGTAAAGCTCGCGTGCTCTCTCGTCGAGGAAGAACTTGAACGGTATCCCGTCAGTGGTTGCCGTCAGGTCGCTCTCTGTTACTGATGCGGCGTTCCTGTGCGACCGCAGGCTGTTCACGAGGGTCAGCGCCGTGCCAAGGTTGCTCCCCGAGCGTGCGGCTGCCTCTGCATACATGAGGTAGGCATCGGCCAGGCGGAAGAGCGGGAAATCAGTGTCTACACCATCGGAGGTGGTGTTTGACGAGACCTCACCGTCATCGTTAAGATTACTCCACTTGGTAACAAAATAACCGTTGGTGCGGTCGGTGACCCCGTTATCCATGTACTGTGTCTGGCCGTCAGTGTAGAACATCGCACGGTCATCATTATCCATGTCGAAGAGCTCAGGTATCTCCCCTCTTACGCGGAACATGCTCCAGGCGCTCGCCACACCCACGGTGGAGGGGCTGGGACCATTATCGGTATCTACCTCCCCGCAGACAAGGTATGTTGTTGCACCCCATGACATCACATTGGTGCTGCTTACCACGAGCGGGAAGATGATCTCGTTACCGATGCCTGCGCGATTATGATTGTCGGCATTGAAGAGTCTGGCATAGTCGCTCTCAAGCTCATAGCCCTCATCGATGACCATCTGCGAGTATGTCATGCAGTCGTCCCAGTGGTCGCCGGCCGAGTAGGTGGCGGCATTGAGGTAGAGGCGCGCCAGGAGCATCCAGGCTGCAGCACGTGGGGCATGACCATAGACACAGCTGGCAGCATCAGACATATCCTCACTGCACTCCTTAAGCTCTGTCTCAATAAAACTGAAGATCTCCGGGGCCTCCCACCTCTCAGGCAGGCTGGAGCTCCCGATAGTGTTCTCGTCGGCAAAGGGGATATTACGGAACAGGTCAAGAGCATGGAAGTATGCCAGGGCACGGAGGAACCGCGCCTCGGCAGCATAGGTTTTGATACTGGCCTGCTCTGCCTGGGTGAACCCCGCTATCTCTTCATCGGTGCAGTGCTTCAGGAACTCATTGCAGAGCGAGATAGAGTAGTAGCAGCGGTAATACATATCTGCCACCCACGGGTCATTGACATCCCATGTGAGAAAGGTGAGGTTGCCGATATTATCACCCTCGATCCATGTTGATCCTATCTCCTCCGTTCCCGCCTCCTGCATATTGAAATAACAGCGCATGTAATCGTATCCGTTGTTACTGCTGAGGTCAGCGTCGGCCCCGCCTTTACCCTGTCCTGCCGTGACAAAAGAGGCATAGCCCTTGGCCAGGGCCATAAGGTAGTTACCCGGGCTGGAGTAGACCGTCACTGACGTCTCCTCTATGTTCGGATACTGGTTCAGATCATCGTTGCAACCCGCCGTCATTACCAGGAGCGCGGGTATTATTATATAAAGTAACTTCTTCATATCCTTATTAATGTTAATGTTAGAAACCAAATCCGAGGCTTACTGAAAAGACACGGGGCCGGGGATAAAAGGTATTATCCATACCATTGGGAACCTCCGGATCGACCCCGCTGTACTTCGTCATGGTGAATACGTTCTGTACCATTCCTGTAATATTAAGGCTGAGCCAGTCGGTTATATTGCCGAAGTTATAGCCCAGCGTCAGGAGGTCCATCTTCAGGAAAGAGGCATTCTCGACATAATAGTCAGAGAGGTACTGTCTGCCCTGGAAGCCAGTCTCGAGGTAGCTCCTGTTGAGGTTGCTCAGCTGGTAGGCGTTATATGACATGGTGCCGAAAGCGCCGGTATTCATTCCCATGCCGTTATAGACATAGTTGCCGATGTTGGCGCGCAGGTTGGCGCCCAGGTTCCACTGCCCGTAGCGCAATGATGTGCTGAAGCCGAGAATATAGTCGGGAGCTGGTGAATGGTACCTGTAGAGGTCATCCGAGTTTATCTCCGTATCGCCGTTTATGCTGGCGTAGGCCCCCTCTATGGGCTTGCCCTCCTCATCATACAGCTGGTGGTAGACATAAAACATGTAAGGAGCATAGCCTTCTGTCAGCACCTGGAAGTAGTAACTGTCTATTGTCGGACCCACAGAGGTGTTGGTTATCGCCGAGCCTTCAATAATTGAGAGGTTCATCACCTTCTGCCGCTGTATTGTGGCGTTGAAGCTGAGATCCCATGTCCACCTGTCATTATCAACCGGTGTGGCGTTGAGAGTCAGCTCCACCCCTTTGCTGTCAACATTCCCCACATTGGTCAGGATAGTCTTCTCAAAGTTGGTCCCGGCCGGGGAGGGTACCGTGGCGAGCAGGTCTTCTGTCTTCCTGGTGTAGTAATCCACTGATCCGGAGAGCCTGTCATTGAAGAAGCCGAAGTCGATGCCATAGTTAAAGGCCCTTGTGGTCTCCCACTTAAGATCGGACACGTACGCCTCCGGGCGGTAGGTGTTAACCACCTGGTCGCCGAAGATATACTGGGCGCCGGCCTGGCTCAGGGTATATACCGGGAGATAGTTATAGTTTCCTATCCCCTCCTGCTGTCCGGTGATGCCGTAGCTGGCCCTCAGCTTCAGGTTGCTGAAGAGGTTAATGTCTTTCAGGAAAGGCTCCTCAGACAGGCGCCATGCCAGTGCCACTGACGGGAAGGTGCCCCACCTGTGGTCCGGGCCGAAGCGTGAGGTGCCATCGCGTCGCACCGAAGCTGTAAGCAGGTATCTGGATGCCAGGCTGTAGTTCAGACGGCCGTAATAGGATATCAGCACATGGCGCTGGTCAGCCGGCGCCGTGGTGCTCTGCACCTCACCGGCGACGTTGAGCTCCTCATAGGAGGGAGAGGTGCTCTTCCAGTACTGGAAGTCATACCCGAATGTCACATCTATTGAGCTGTTGATGGCATCAACCAGTTTATTATAATTGAGGTAGGTTGTAAGCAGCCTGTTCTCTTTCTTCTGCGGGCCATACCCGTAGTCGCGCCCCCCGGTGAGATAATACTGTGCTGCTTCAACAGGCACACTGATGCGGCCTTTGCCTTCAGCATAGTCATAACCGAGAGCCGCATGCAGCTTCAGGTCAGGCAGGAAATGCACCCTGTAGTCAACATCAATGTTCCCGACAACACGGTTGACCTCGCTTGTCGAGGAGTACTGTGCCAGGAGTCCGGCCGGGTTAAGCACGGCGCGTGTCACGGGAGTGCCCGTGCCGTCAATAGCCTCGGTATAGCCGCCGAAGAGATCATTGTCGGAGAGGACGGGTATGGTGGGATTAAAGGTAGCCCCTCCCCATATTGCCGAGGTGTTGGCAAAACGGTTATTGTTCAGTGATCCTTTGACTCCGAGGTTGATCTTCAGGTGATTGTCGAACAGTGATGGTGAGAGCGAGAGGTTGCCGGTGATGCGTTCAGCATTGTCAGACCGCACAATACCGTCCTGGTTGTAGTATCCCAGTGATACGCGGTAAGGTAAGTCAGCCAGCGCCCCCGAGAAGCTCAGGTTATTGTTAGTACCGAAGGCAAGCTGATAAACCTCATCATTCCAGTTGGTTATGACATTCCCCAGGAGGGCTCTCTGATCATCAGAACCCTGCTCCGTCACCACGGTACGGAACTCATCTGGGGTAAGCATATCAGCCAGCTTTGTCTTTACCTGCAATGAATTGGCAGAAGAGAAGCTTACGCTGAATTCACTGCCCGAGGCCTTCTTTGTTGTTATGATGACCACCCCGTTAGAGCCCCTTGAGCCGTAGATGGCTGTTGAGGAGGCATCCTTAAGCACGGCTATGCTCTCTATGTCTGCCGGGTTGATAAGGCTCAGGAAGTTGTTGCTGTTGCCGCTTATTCCCCCGGCCTCGAGAGGCACCCCGTCAAGGACTATCAGTGGGTCATTGCTTGCATTCAGTGATGCCCCTCCCCTGACACGTATTGTGCTACCGGCGTTGGGTGAGCCGCTGTTGGTCATGATCTGCACCCCGGAGATCTTGCCGGTGATAAGTTGCTCGGGGGAGCTGATGATGCCCTTATTGAAATCTTTGGTTGAGACATTGGCCACCGAGCCTGTAAGATCGCCTTTGCGTTGGGTACCGTAACCGATGACCACAATCTCATCAAGAGCTGTGGAGGAGGGCTTCATCACCAGGTTGACCACGCCACCTTCCGGGACACGGACGACCTGTGTCTCATAACCTATGAACGAAAAACGGAGTTCATTCCTGCCTTCAGGAACCATGAGGGTGAACAGACCATTAATATCGGTTGCCGTACCGACGGTGGTCTCATTGACAATAACAGTCACCCCGGGCAGAGGATCATTGTCCGGATCCGTAACCCTGCCGGTGACCTTGCGTTCCCCGCGTTGCTGGCCGATCAGGGGTACCGTCACCTGGAGCAGGACCAGTAACAGTGCCATAAGCCTGACGGCTGACCGATAATTAAAAACTGGACATTTCATAGTCAATTGCAGTTTGTTTTGAGGTTATTAGGGTTGATTTTATCTGTTTATATTAATTCCATCTTATACTTAATAATCATTCGTATCGATATCACCTGAGCCATATCCTCTGTATCGTCATATCAGTCCCCTTCTGTTCCCCCGGCCTGATGACAACCTGTATGCTCTCTGCCGTGGCGAGGTCGAAAGGCAGGTCTGTAGTCTCAGCCCACAGGGGGAGGAACACCGGATAAGGCCTTGGCAATATAATATAAGGAACTCTCCTGAGACTGCCCACAGGGATCATCAGAAGGCCCTTCCCCGGCGCAGCCACCGTATCCCCGGCAAAGACAGTCCCGTTACCGTCTGTCAGTCCCAGCTCAACAGGCTGGGGTGATGACGTGAGATTCTCATATTGCATCACCAGGAAAGACTTTCCCGGCAGCTCATTACGGCGGCCGGCGATCCTGTTTCCGAAGAACGACCTGAACGCGTAGCAATGATCACCGGGATTTAGCGGATCGGGCTCCGGCAGTTCCGTGAAGCGGAGAGAGAGAACTGTTCCGCCGTCGACTGCAGGCTTCAGTGCTGCCGAACGGTCCCATATGCTGAAAGAGGAGTCCCAGTCTTTTTCTGCGTCCCAGAGGGTAAGGTCAGCATCTGCCGGCACCAGGCGAACCGTAAATGCCGAATCATCCCTGTTACCCCATCTCCAGGGGTCGCCGGTGATGCCTCCCGGGTACTTTGTTGTATCGGAGGCTGTGTATACAATGATCCGGTATTCAAGGAACCCTGAGGCAAGCAATGACTCCGGCACCCTGGCAACAAAAGAGTCGCTGCCGGCAGGGATAGCGTCGATTGTCCTCCACCTGCTGCTGCCTGCCGACAATACAACCTCTGCCTTTATTAGTGGGGAGCAGGAGGCTATTGTGAAGCCGAGCGTGAGTGGTCCGCCCTCCGCCACCTCTGAGGGTGAGTTGTTCCGGAGTATAGTTTTCCTGAGATCCGATGGTGGTGCAACATACTCGCCTACCTTAATATTTCCGTATTGAGATCCGGCAGTGATGCTGTTGTTAACGCCTCTGCGGACAAGGAGGTATACTCCCGGCATGACCTTCATCGTGCCGCTGGCAGCTGCCGGGCGATAATCATTACCCTCATTGACCGGCTGAACGGTGAAATCATCTCCAAGGTCAGGAAGGGTGATTGTCATCTCGCGCTCCACGTGGTTCACGGCAGCCTTCTGCCTGTCAGGGCCGGCAGGACTGTACGGGTCTTCCATCCACCAGGCATCAGGCATTATCTCGAGCCTCCAGACCCCTTCTGTAAGCCTGTCGAGAAAATAGGCACCCCTGCCGGTGTACTTAACCAGTGGTGATGACCCGCAGCCGGCTATCTCCCTTAATCCCTCAATCACAGGCGGCCGGTCGTCAGTGCTGTTTGTGTAGAAGAAATGTTCACCGGTCATCCACTGTGCCAGGTCATCAGTGTAACTGATCCTGAGCGGGCCGGGAGAAGACTGATCTCCCTTTTCGCCGTACATATCCATATTATGGAATACGGCGGAGGCAATCTTCAGGCTTATGGCCTTGCCGGGGGCATAGGCCAGGTTCATGAAGTGGGTGCCGTAGTTTGTATTGTACGGAGCGAAGAACATAGCGTCATAGGCAAACTGTGCTGCCAGCTGCATGCCCGCCCTCCGGAAGGCGACTGCCATTGCCGGATACATGATGGTGCCGGCAGCATCAGCAGGATCAAACTCATATACGATCTTTGCCATGCGCCTGAACTCCGGGTCATCAGAAAAAGGAATATCATATGATGATACCTGCGGCAGGAAATTTCCCTTTATCATATGATTGGCCACAAGACCTGTCGGGTACCACTGAAAGGTTCCTCCCTGGATATTGGCTTTCAGATAGGCCCTATACAGGTGTATGCTGTGAGACATATTGTAGAAGACGGGTTTTGTGGTGCCTGTAGAGCGTATCGCGGCTACCATGGTGTCAATAAAAGCAGTGACAATCTCCTCAGGCTGGTCATGATGAGGCTCGTTGCTGACCTCAAAGCCTATGACCGACGGGTCATGACTGTAGGCGATGCCTGTGTACCTGTTCACATGTGTCAGGAACTGGCCGAGGTAATTCACCTGGGCCCTTATTGCTGCAGTGTCAGTAAGACAAGCGGCCTTACCATATTTATATGAGAAGCCGGGAGTAGGTTCGTCATTCTCCGGCCACCCGTTGCCCCAGTATGCTATGGGTGTGATGAGAAACCGCATGCCCCTCTTCCTCATCTCGTTTACCGCGAAGTCAAAAAGCCTCATATGCTCATTATCAATGAGGTTTCCCAGTGTATCGCTGATCTCGGTATCCCACACATGTACGCGGTACAGATCAAGATCGAGGCGTGCCATATGATATACATCCTGCCTGATGGCCTCCTCAGGGTCTGTGCCCGCCCTTTTCAACATCCTGTACTCATGGGCGAACGGCAGGGTATAATTCACGCCGAACCCGTGCAGCTCGCTGTTGTCAGACGACCACCGGATGATCCCGTTGTTGTCAATACGCAGCTGGTCGGGTACTGACTGGCCGGAAAGGCTGAAGAGGTTCGCTGAGAAGCAGAGGAGAGCCAATATTTTATTTACACAGGTCAGATATGGTGACCCGACCCTCTTCGGGAAGATTTTTGAAAACAGATTGGCCATGCCTGAATTATATTTATCCCGGTTGTGATTTTATATGAAGTTAAAACTATTATTGATCAGGTGTGGCGAAAAAAACAGCCGATAGTAAGTACATTTCAGACCGGAATAACACATTTTGAACAAAATCCACCACATTTTGAACAACAACCCGGATGTCATGACAAAATCACTTGCGCCACAACATTATTACGTAAATTTGTTATGAACGAAAATATGGGGCTATGTTTCTTCGCAGACTACCGGAAAAGCCAGCTGTTACCCTGATTTTCATGGCGGGGATGTTTATTATCTCCTGCATAGGATCTCCGCTCTCAGGGCACGGGCTGAACTACCATGAATTCACCCCCATTGATCACAGGCTGGGGCTTAACGCTTCAGCAGTGAACTGCGTGATGCAGGATGAACAGGGACTGATATGGCTGGGTACAGACCGGGGGCTGTTCAGCTTTGACGGGTATAATGCTCGCCAGTACCCACCTCCGCCAGGATCAGGCAGTAACAATACCGGTGTCATCTATTGTGCACTGATGGTCGACTCTGTGCACATGTGGATCGGTACTGACGACGGCCTGCTTGTGTTTAATACTTACACTGACACCTACGAGCCTGCCCCTGAAGGCCTCCCTGACAACATAAGGTCGCTGGCACGGATAACTGACAAATCGTACTGGATAGGCGGCCTGACAGGGTTATACAGGTATGACATGGATACAGGCAGCATTAGCAGCACACCAGGCGAAGAGCTGCCACACCAGGCCGTATATACCATATTGAGATATGATGAGACCATCTTTTATATCGGAACCTACAACGGGCTGAGCAGGTACGACCTTACAACAGGCAGGTTTCAGACAATCCCTCTCCGGCATGATATCTCCGCCACCAACCAGCTTATCCTGTCGCTTCTGCCTGACTATGACCGTAACTGTATCTGGGTGGGGGTTGAGGGAGGCCTCTTCAGGTATAACCCCTCAACGGAACAATATAAGAGCATTCCGCTCATGAAGGGTAACTCTGTAAAATCATTGCTGCTTGATAACAGCAGATGCCTGTGGGCAGGCACAGACAACGGACTGTTCATTTATGATCCTGACACTGACAAAAGCCGTCTGTTACGGCATGATGCAACCAATGACAGGTCGCTGCTTAACAATGTGGTATGGACAATCTTTTCTGACCGGGAGCAGAACATATGGGTGGGGACAGATGCCGGGGCTTCACTTTTTATCTACAATAAGAAGATAACCCGGAAATCGATCAGTGAGCTGACAGGCTCAAATGAAGGCAACCAGATCATCTCGCTTCTTACAGACAGCAGGGGCAATCTCTGGATTGGCGGAACGAACGGGATCATCAGGAGAGACAGGGCTACCGGCGAGGTGGTGTGGTACCAGCAGAACAACAGAAGATACCCGGTGCCACATAACAAGGTGCGTGATATTTTTGAGGACTCAGACGGCGAGATATGGATCGCCACCGACGGCAGCATCTGCCGCTATGATGAAAGAACCTCGCAGTTTGTCCGTTACCAGATAGAGGATGACACGCATCAGCATAACGCCAACTGGTCATACGATATATGCCAGGATGAGACCCGTAAGCTGTGGATAGCAACCTGCCTGGGCGGACTATTCGTGGCTGACAAGCAGAAACTGCTTGCCTCAGGCGGAAAGACATATGTCGCTGAAAGAAACTATTACTCTGACAGCGGTCCGCAGAGCCTCTCCGGGAATATGCTGCAGTTCCTGGCCCAGGACGCGGATAAAAACATGTGGGTGGGCACATACCGTGACGGCATAAGCAAAATTGACAGGATGAACCAGAGGGTTATACAGTTCACCACCAGGTCAACCCCAGGCACCATCCCCTCAGATGACGTGACAGCTATGACCATTGATACAGACATGATCCTATGGCTGGCGCTGCGTGATTGTATTGTCATGATTGACCCGCGAAAAAACTCCATGAAGACAATTACCGACCCTCGGCTCGCCGGTGCATATATTAACGGACTGGCTGATGATGGCAGGCGTATCTGGATGAGCGTGTCAACAGGCCTCTTCTTCATTGAGAAATCAACCGGCAGCCTCAGGCAGATCAACCCGGGCGGCAACTACTTCTCTTCAGTCAGTTATGACAGAGGGAACCATAGAATTATTGCCGGAGGGATAAATGAATATGTTGAATTTGATCCGGAGACAATTGTTGATGATGACAGGCAGTGTAACCTGTTTATCACATCCCTCCTGGTAAATGACAGGCAGCTGCTCCCCGAACCGACAGAAGAGCTGCCTCACACGTCCGGCAGGAGCATAAGGTTTCTTGACATGATATCACTGCCCCATGATCAGAACAACCTTACATTTACATTCTCGGACCTGAACTACAGCCAGCAAAAGAATGTGCAGTATGCAAGCAGGATGGAGGGGCTTGAGTACGACTGGCACTTTACCGGGAGGGGAGACAACCGCCTTACATATAACAACCTCCCTCCCGGCGAGTATTCTCTCATGCTGTCGCGTATAGGGAGCGACGGAAATCCAATTCCCGACTCACGCACCTTTTCAATAAGCATATCTCATCCCTGGTATGCCACCACCCTGGCAAAGACAGTATACATAATACTTCTTTTCCTTCTTGTTATAGCAGTTATTAACTATTTCATCGTGCTTAACCGCCTTCGTTTTGAAAGGATCGACAAAGCCAAAACAAAGGAACTTACTGCCCATAAGGTTGAGTTTCTCACCAATATTTCCCATGAGCTGAAGACGCCGCTGAGCCTGATAATCGGACCCCTGGGGAACATAATAGAAAAGACAAAGCCTGTAGCACTTAAGGATCAGCTTGTTGATGTCCGTCAATACGCATTGAAGATGAGCTCTCTCATCCACCAGATGGTGGAGGCCGGTCGGCAGGAGTTTGACAGCTTCGGACTGATACTGTCAAAGACCGACCTGGTAGCCTTCGTGCGCAGCTCAGTCTCGTTGTTTGAAAAGCAGCTCAGTGAAAGGTCGGTCTCCGTTGTCTTGAAGAGCGAGCAGCCTTCTGTCTATATTGACGCCGACCTGTTCAAGCTGGAGGTAATAATAAACAACATCCTCTCCAATGCCTCCAAATTTGCCCCTGACAGATCAGAGGTCACCGTGGAGATCACTGTTCTGAGTGACCGTGTGAGGCTGACCGTGACAGACAGGGGGCCGGGTATTGATCCCGCAGATCTTCCACATATCTTCGAACGCTACTACCAGTCGCGCGATACACTCGACAGCAACAGGGGCGGGACCGGGATCGGCCTGTCAGTCGTAAAAAGCTATGTGCAGTTACACAATGGGACGGTTAAAGCCCTCTCCGACGGCAACAGCGGGACCACCATTGAGTTAGAGCTGCCAAAAGACCTCAGGCAGGAGGAGGTCATGCCTGCATCCGATCCAAAAGCCTCCATGATGGTACGGCAGCCTGACAATAAGCCTGTTGTGCTTGTTGTTGAAGATAATATCGAGATACTGTCTTTCATCTCAAACAACCTTTTACCGGATTTTAGCTGCATCACCGCCCAGAACGGCAGGCTGGGACTGGAGAAAGCAGTGGAAAGGCATCCTGATATTATTATAGCTGACCTGATGATGCCTGTAATGGATGGGATTGAGATGTGCCGCAAGCTGAAAGAGAATATTGTCACATCCATGATTCCGGTTATCATACTGACTGCCAGGGATGACCGCAACAGTGAGCTGCTGGCTTACAGGATCGGGGCAGATGCTTTCATTGCCAAACCTTTTGAGATAGGTTACCTGGCCGACAGGATACATAACCTGTTGAAAGGAAGGAGCATGCTTGTTCAGAAGGCACGGCAGGAGGCAATAATCAGGCCCAGGGAGAATGAGGTGGTCACCACAAGTGAGAAATTTCTGACGACTATTACGCAGATAATTGAGAGTGAGATCACAAACCCGGCCCTGAATGTGAAACTTCTGGGTGATAAGTCAGGGTACAGCCTTAAGCAGATATACCGTCGCATCAAGGCGCTTACCGGTCAGACAGCGGTAGATTATATCAGGTCCGTCAGGTTGAAAAAAGCTGCCATGCTCTTATCGCATCGTACATTCACGGTGGCAGAGGTAATGTATATGGTGGGTTTCAGCAATCACTCATATTTCTCCAAACGGTTCAGGGAGATGTACGGAAAGACTCCGCTGAAGTACGCCGAGGACATACCTTGATTTCAGGCTCTGAACACCTGCTGCAGCAGATCAAGCCGGAACCGAAAACGGCCTTCATAAAGAACCGTGGGGGCAAAGGCTTCATGTCACCCGGCACCACGGACGACTGCAGGATCATACCCCTGCACCTGCCGGGGTAATCGTGCGCGAAGTGATAGAGCGAGGGGCCTCCCGCCGAGTTGCCGATTACAAAAACGCTGTCTATCCCGAGGTGATCGAGAAGCTCAACATATGCCGCAGCCTGCTTCGCGGGTGACGGACATGATCACTAATTCCGGTGAATATACCGGACCAGACTGAGCCGCCTGTGTATTTAACCTGCCATCATCCGGCAGAAATCCTTCACGTGCATTCTTTGTATGCCCAGGTAAGTGGACGACTCGTTAAGCTCATCCATCGTTACCACATATTTGGGGTAATTATCTCTGATCTCAAGCAGATTTCCGAATTCACGCTCTGCCGTCTCAGGCTTTTCAAGAAGATATGCAACCTGAACATAAATTCGCT
>CALMRD010000309.1 GCA_937871625.1 uncultured Bacteroidales bacterium
CGGAACGGAATTCATCCTGATAGATCAAAAATGCGATATTGAACTTTTAAGGAAAGAGCTGAGGTGGAATGATATCTACTATCGCATGAAACCGGCATGAGTAGTTGCTCAAAGAGAGATTTGAACATGAGATCTCATACAATATCCTTCCGGCCAATGCACAGACATTTTATTTTACATATTACCAGAAGAGTATGACCCACATTTATTCAGGATATGACAGACACTTCCTGGCAGTAGACTGCATCATCTTCGGATATGATATCTCAGAGAAGGAGCTGAAGCTGCTGCTTATAAAGAGGAGCTTTGAGCCGGCCATGGGACAGTGGTCGCTGGCAGGCGGCTTTGTTAAGGAGGATGAGAGCCTTGACGATGCTGCCTGCAGGGTGCTCTGCAGCCTGACAGGCCTCTCTGACCTCTACATGGAACAGCTATACACCTACGGCGACACCGACCGCGATCCGGGCGCCAGGGTGATCTCTACAGCTTATTTTGCCCTGATAGGCCTGCACGACCTGGATCCTGCAATACAGGAACAAAACGGGGCTCACTGGCGTCCGCTTTCGAACCTTCCGGAGCTGATCTTTGACCACCGCAGCATGGTTGAGAGGGCACTCAGGGAACTGGTGGAGACAGTCAGGGTGAGGCCGGTAGGCTTTGAACTTCTGCCGGAGAAGTTTACCCTTGTGCAGCTCCAGAACCTGTATGAGGCAATCTTCCTGAGGCCTGTGGACAAACGTAACTTCAGGAAGAAGATACTGACTATGGGGCTGCTTGAGAAGCAGGATGAGAAGGAGAAGGAGACCTCGAGGAAGGGTGCCTGGTACTACAGGTTCAACGAGGAGAAGTACAGGGAACTTTCAATGAACGGTTTCTTTTTCAACCTGGCCGTAAACTGACGGGCCGTCGTTTGCGAAGTGCATTTAACCAACCAAAGTATTCAATTATGCTTGAAAAGTTAAAGGAAGATGTATTCAGGGCCAACCTGGACCTTGTTAAGTACGGCATGGTGACCATGACCTTCGGCAATGTCAGCGGGTTTGACAGGGCATCGGGACTGATGGTGATCAAACCTTCGGGTATATCCTACAGTGAGATGACTGCTGCCGAGATGGTGGTGACCGACCTTGACGGCAATGTGGTTGAAGGCATCCTGGATCCCTCGACAGATACGCCCACCCATCTTGCCCTTTACACGGCTTACCCCCAGTTGGGAGGGGTGGTGCACACTCATTCCACTTACGCTACGGCATGGGCACAGGCCGGGAAGCCGATTCCCTGCCTGGGTACTACTCACGCCGACTATTTTTTCGGACCGGTACCTGTTACCAGGAGGCTGACAGATGTCGAGACAGGGAGAGAGTATGAGTACAACACAGGGATGGTTATTACAGAGGTGTTATCAGGCAATGACCCGCTGACGGTTCCGGCGGTGCTTGTCAACAGCCACGGACCCTTTACATGGGGTGCCACCCCTGCCGCCGCGGTTCATAATGCAGTCATCCTTGAGGAGGTGGCCAGGATAGCCGCCATCACGGTCAGCATAGCCCCGCCACTGGAGATTGACAGGCATCTCCTGGAGAGGCACTACCTGCGAAAGCATGGTAAAGATGCCTATTATGGACAGAAAAAATGAAAAAGAGAAACAGAAATAATGCGCAAGTATTCAATTGGAGTTGATTTCGGCACACTTTCAGGAAGGGTTCTCCTTGCAGATCTAACCACTGGCGAGGAGGTTGCCGTTGCAGTGCATGAGTATTCACATGGGGTGATGGATGAGAGGCTTCCAGACGGAACGCCGCTGGGTGTTGACTGGGCCTTGCAGCACCCGCAGGATTATCTTGATGTCTTTAGGATCGCCATCCCGGAGGTAATGAAAATGGCATCAGTCAGACCGGATCAGATTGTTGGTATAGGCATCGACTTCACAGCATGTACCATGCTGCCGGTGAAGGCTGACGGCACTCCGCTCTGTTTCATTGATGAATACAAAAACAGACCCAATGCCTGGGTCAAGCTGTGGAAACACCATGCTGCACAGGAGGAGGCCAACAGACTGAATGCCATAGCCACAGAGAGAGGTGAGAAGTTCCTCAGCCGCTATGGAGGCAAGATCTCTTCCGAATGGATGATGCCGAAGATGTGGCAGACGCTGAATGAGGATCCGGAGTTATATGATGCTGCCGACCGTTTCATCGAAGCGGCCGACTGGGCAGTATGGCAGCTCACCGGCAGTGAGACGCGTAATACCTGTACCGCAGGTTACAAGGCTATCTGGCACAAGCACGACGGATATCCTTCCGGTCACTTCTTCAAATCCCTTGACCCGCGGATGGAAAAGCTGGTCGATGAAAAGCTGTCTCGCACACTGCTGCCTGTCGGTGCCAGGGCCGGAAGCGTTACAGCAGCAGCGGCCACGCTTACGGGACTGAAAGAGGGCACTGCCGTCGCCGTTGCCAACGTCGACGCGCATGTATCCGTGCCTGCAGTGGGCATTACCTCACCCGGCAAGATGCTCGTCATAATAGGAACTTCAACATGCCATATGCTCCTTAGTGATGCCGAAAAGGAGGTCCCGGGAATGTGCGGCGTGGTTGAAGACGGCATCATTGAAGGGTTCTTTGGTTATGAAGCCGGGCAGAGCTGCGTGGGAGATCACTTCCAGTGGTTTGTGGAAAATTGCACACCTGCA
>CALMRD010000310.1 GCA_937871625.1 uncultured Bacteroidales bacterium
AGACTGAAAACACCGCGCAGCGACAGTCCTTCAGATAAAAAAAAGAGGCTGACACCAAAGGGTCAGCCTCTTTTTCAGTTAGTCATTCACTTTTTCTTTCTCAGCTTCTTTCTGACTGGTTCCGAAAGCAGAAGCATGATCAGGCCGAAGGCGAGAGTGCCTAATCCTGATATCAGGTTAACATTTACATTGAGTGATCTTTCGTACAGTTCCACATCCCCTATTGTGGCAAGGCCGTATATGGTGATGATCAGTCCTACTACTGAGAACATTAATCCGATGGGAATTCTTATATCAAGCATGATTTCTGTTTTTTTTGGTTACCAGAACAATATAGAAAGTACGACCATAATGATTCCGACGATCAGAGCCAGGAACCAGGGTCTCTGGTACCACAGCACGCCGCTGTCATCAAGTTTAGGTGTCATTGAGTAGACGAGGCCGTTCAGGTCAGAGTCAGTCTTGTCACGTCTGGAGAGCATCGAGATAACTATTGTCAGCAGTGCTGCTGCCGAGAAGGCGAAGATGGCGGTCCAGAAGTTCTGTGCCATTTCAACCGGGTAGGTATGGATTACTCCTATCCATCCGCCCTTCACGAGTGTAGTTGCCCCCTCAGGCTGGGTAAGGCCATGATGTGCAAGAGCGACCAGGAAGCCCATCAGGAGGCCGAGGAAGGCACCATTGCCTGTCGACCGTTTCCAGAACATCCCCAGGAAGATAACAGCAAAGAGCGGGGCGTTGATCATTGAGAAGACCGTCTGCAGGAAGTCCATTATATTGCCGAATTTACTGGCAATATATGCTGCTGCAATACTTACCAGCACTCCCACGATTGTTGTAATCCGGCCCACTTTCAGGTAATGTTTTTCATCAGCCTCCTGGTCTCCTGTTGACGGTCTGATATAACTCTGGTAGATGTCATAGGTCCAGACGGTGTTGAATGCCGAAACGTTACCGGCCATGCCTGACATGAACGAGGCCAGCAGGGCTGTCACTCCCAGGCCGAGTACTCCTGCCGGGAGGTACTGTTTGAGCAGCATGATTATGGTATAGTCGTATATGGGTTCTCCCGCCGCATTCAGAGGCAGGGCGAAGCTCTTGGACGGGTCATTGAGAAGTACCAGGGCTGCTATGCCGGGTACTATTATAAGGAAAGGAATGAACATTTTGGGTATTGCTCCAATCAGGGGTACCTTACGGGCTGCTGTCATCGACTCAGCGGCCATGGCTCGCTGCACTATCAGGAAGTTGGTGCACCAGTATCCGAACGAGAGCACAAAGCCCAGTCCTGCCAGTATCCCGTACCACTCCACCCCCAGCGGGTTTGTTCCGGTACCTGTAGTGTATTTCCATGTGGTAGTCCAGGTATCGGCAGCAAATCCCTTACCTTCCACGATGGGTGCCAGGCTCTCCTGCATTCCTCCCCATCCGCCCACATCGCTCATGACCAGGACGGCCATGGGCAGAAGGCCTATGATGATTATGAAGAACTGCAGCACCTCGTTATAGATGGCAGACGAGAGTCCGCCGAGGTAGGTATAGGCAAGGACTATGGCTGCCGATGCAAACAGGGAGACGTTGAAGTTCCATCCGAGGACGTTTTCCAGGAGAATAGCCAGGGCATACATGGATATCCCTGATGCGAGGACAGTCATGAGCGCAAACAGGAAGGCGTTCAGGGCGCGAGTCTTCTCGTTGAAGCGAAGCTTCAGATACTCAGGCACAGACCTGGCCTTCGATCCGTAGTAGAACCGCATCATGAAAAGGGCGAGGAACATCATTGCCGGGATGGCTCCTATCCAGTAGAAGTGGGTTGTCAGCATCCCGTACTTGAGGCCTGAGCCTGTCATGCCCATCACCTCGAGGGCTCCCAGGTTTGTGGAGATGAATGCCAGACCGGCTACCCATGCCGGCATAGCGCGTCCGGCCTCGAGAAACGCAGTCGCATTCTTCATGTACTTTTTCAGGGCCCATCCGACACCCAGTACAAAAAGGAAATAGACCGCCATTATGAGGTAGTCTATTCCATGAAGCGCAAATGTTGTGTCCATGTGATTTCTTCGATTAGGTTTGTGAACTCACAAACTTAGCGAAATTTATCAAATAGACTGATTTCCTGTTTTTTTTGTTTTGCAGATCTCTTACTTTTTCACGGCTGTCTCCGGGCTTCTCTCTTTCAGGGGCAGAAGCTGTTTCCTGTCGCGTTCGGCACTGCTCTTTGCACCGGTATAATCAACCCAGGCCACAAACTGGTTCAACTCGTTCTTATAGAGCTGGTCAGTCCTGATGAAACCAACATCCTCGTACCTCAGGGTGTAGTTATTATGGTTCTGATGCCATACATCAACATAGTAGACATAGGGTCCCAGGTTGGTGAAGATCACCTTGCCGGAAGCGTTGGTGAAACCCTCAATAATCGGATTGGTAGCTTTGTCCCAGTCGCTCTCCGTGGGGTATAGTATCACGCTTGCCCCCGCGACAGGATACTGGTCATACCATTCGAGAACCTCTATCTCGAGCATGGTGGGTGAGAGCACCTCGATGTCGAGGTAGGACCTGTCGACCTCTCCTGTCCTGGAGTATGCATTGAGGATCACGGTGAAGATTCCTGATGCGGAATAAGAATGTACAGGTTCATAGGCATCTGACCAGGTGCCGTCACCGAATTCCCATTCATATTCCACAGCGTTGAATGAGTTGTTGTAGAAGAAGACCTCCTCTCCTATCTCTGCCCGGATCTTATCGGTAAAGAATCCTGCATCGGGGCTGACTTCGCATGAGCTGAGCATTATTGCTACTGCTGCTGCTGAAATTAATAATCTTTTCATGACTGCCGTTTTTGGTACTGTATTGTTAAATCCAAAATCTGTGCCATTAATTTTTTCTGCTGAACCGGGAACTCTGAGGCAGGACTTCACAGCAGGTCTCTGCCTCTGATTATGAGCAAAAAGTATTATCTTTGCACACTATTTAAAAAAGGTAATATGATCAGGATAACGTTTCCCGACGGCTCGGTGAGGGAGTATGAGCAGGGAGTCACCGCCCTTGAAATTGCCGGTTCCATCAGCAGGGGACTTGCGGCCGATGTTTTTTCAGCCACGGTCAACGGTGAGTTATGGGATCTCACCCGTCCTGTCCCGACTGATGCCACCGTCAGGTTTCACAAGTGGGATGATCCCGAGGCCAGGCATGCCTTCTGGCACAGCTCGGCTCATCTCATGGCCGAAGCTCTTGAAGCGCTGTGGCCGGGCATCAAGTTCGGCATCGGCCCGGCAGTTGAAAGCGGATTTTACTACGATGTTGATCCGGGAGACGGAAAGGTAATCACCGAGGCCGATCTGCCTCTCATAGAGGATAAAATGAGGGAGCTGGCCGCCAGGAACAGTAAGATAGTGCGCAGGGAGGTGAGCAAGCAGGAGGCAATGGATATATTTACCAGTAAGGGTGATGAGTACAAGACGGAGCTCATCTCTGAGCTGGAGGACGGGAGCATCACCCTCTACAGCCAGGGCAATTTTACCGATCTGTGTCGCGGTCCGCATCTGCCTGACACATCAGCGATAAAGGCCATCAGGGTTCTCAGTCTCGCAGGGGCTTACTGGAGAGGCGATGAAAAGCGCAGAATGATGACCCGTATTTACGGCATCACCTTCCCAAAGCAGAAGATGCTTGAGGAGTACATGGTTATGCTTGAGGAGGCGCGCAAGCGTGACCACCGGCGCATCGGAAAAGAGCTGGAGCTTTTCGCCTTCTCACCGCGTGTGGGAATGGGGTTGCCTCTCTGGCTGCCCAGGGGGGCTGACATGAAACAGCGGCTGATCGACTTCATGACG
>CALMRD010000311.1 GCA_937871625.1 uncultured Bacteroidales bacterium
CAGCTACACTGATGGGGCAGACGACGACCTCGACCCTTAGCGGTAAGATCACCGAGGATAACGGTGATCCTCTTGCCGGGGCGACAGTTATTGCCACGCATCAGCCTTCAGGCACGAAGTACGGTGCCATTGCAACCAGTCAGGGTCTCTTCTCCATTCAGGGTATGCGTCCCGGCGGTCCCTACACGGTAAGCGTGAGTTTCGTCGGTTACAAGACCATGGATTACACTGACATCACACTTTACCTTGGGGAGACCTTCAACATCAATGCCAATCTCACGGGCACAGTTACGGAAGTGACAGAGATTGTGGTTGTCGGAGCCAGACCCTCCAAGTTCAACACCACAAAAACGGGTGCTACCGTCAACATTTCAAATGAACGGATGATATCGTTACCCACGATCAACAGAAGTATCAATGACATGGCGAAGTTTTCTCCCTATAGCAATGGGATGAGTTTCGCCGGCGGCGACGGTCGTTCGACAAACTTCACCGTCGACGGATCCAATTTAAATAACAACTTTGGCCTGGGCAGCAACCTGCCGGGAGGGGGCAATCCCATTTCACTGGATGCCATCGAAGAGGTACAGGTTGTGATTGCTCCCTTTGATGTTCGCCAGACCAACTTTATCGGTGGTGGTATCAATGCAATCACCAAATCCGGTACCAACACCTTCAGGGGATCGGCCTATACCTACTATGTAAATCAGGAAATGCGCGGCAACAAGATTGGCGATCACGACTTCGGTGACCGTGCCGAGGAATCCAACTCAATCTACGGTTTCACGGTTGGTGGTCCCATCATCAAGAACAAACTGTTCTTCTTCGGTAACTTTGAATATGAGAGTAGTCCGCAGCAGGTTATCCGCTGGCGTGCCTCAACCGACGGCGTCTCGGATCAGCAGACCATTTCGCGTACGACAGTTGAAGATCTTCAGACTGTATCAGACTACCTGAGATCCAAATACGGATACGAAACAGGTTCCTTTACAGATTTCCCCGCCAACGAGTCAAACCTGAAGTACCTGGTTCGCCTCGACTGGAACATCAATGATGCCAACAAGCTGAGTGTGCGTTTCAATCACACAAAGAACACTGCCTGGAATCCGCCTAACGGCAACTCCACCGACGGCAGCTATCGCGACCGTAACAAAGACCGTGTCGGAGAATATTCATTTTCATTTGCCAATTCAATGTATTCGATGGATAACCTCGTTAATTCCGGGTCACTGGAGTTAAACAGCAGGTTCTCCAACAACATGTCGAATCAACTGCTGGTAACCTACTCCGATATCCAGGATGTCAGGGGATCAACCTCAGAGCCATTCCCCTTTATTGACATCATGAGCGGAGATATAGCAACCGGTGCAGCTGCACTGGCCCCCTACATGTCAGCCGGCTACGAGTTGTTTACATGGAATAACGGTGTGAAGAACAGGATCATCACAGCTACTGACAACTTCACCTATTATGTAGACGCACATAAACTGACAGCAGGTGCCAGCTTTGAGTACCAGATGGCTGACAATAACTATATGCGCAGCGGCACAGGTTATTACCGCTATTACAGCCTCAGTGATTTCCTGAGCGGGGCAGCACCAGTTGACTTTGCCCTGACCTACGGTGCCAACGGTGAGCTTGTTCCCTCCAATGCCGTCAAATTCAATCAGATAGGTGCATACGTTCAGGATGAGTGGACCCCGGTCCAGAATTTCAAACTGACGGTCGGTTTACGTGCTGACAATATTACATTCATCGATGATATCATTACCAACAATGCCATCCTGGCTCTCGATTTCGGCGGACGCCACATCAATACCGGAGAATGGCCCACACCGAAGATCAACCTGTCGCCACGCGTTGGATTTTCATGGGACGTTAACGGAGACAAGTCGCTGACCGTCAGGGGTGGTACCGGAATATTTACCGGTCGCCTGCCACTGGTATTCTTCACCAACATGCCTTCCAACGCCGGTATGAACCAGCTGCTGATGAAGGTGCAGACACGTTTCAATACGGTAACCGGAGCTGTGATTTCGAGAGACGCAAGGTTGGATCTGCTTGCAGGCGATATGCTTACCAATGTTCCTGACATGATTGACAGGCTTGACTTCCAGACAGTGGTAACCCCGGAAGACGGCAGCGTGCCAAGTTCAATTGCAGGCGTGGATCCCGATTTCAGGATGCCGCAGGTCTGGAAAACTTCAGCTGCTATTGATTATAAGATACCTGTCGACTTCCCGTTCAACCTCACAGCCGAAGGTATCTTTACAAAAAGCATAAACGCTATCAGGCTGGAGAATTACCTTATAAGAAATCCGGATGCTACCTGGGATAAATTTTCAGGACCTGATAACCGCTACATCTTCCCGATAGACTACAGGTATTACACCAGTGTAAGTGATGCCGCCGTACTTGTCAATACTGACAAAGGCTACGGATACACTCTGAACCTGACCCTCAATGCCGAGCCGGTTCAGAATCTTGATATCATGGCTGCCTATACCAGAACAGAGATGAAGGAAGTATCAGGCATGCCGGGCAGCAATGCCAACTCTGCATGGTCAGGCCTTATTACTGTCGACGGTCCGAACAATGCCACCGTGCAGCGTTCGCAGTATGTGGTGCCCGATAAAGCCATTGCTGCAATTACTTACCGTATACCATACCTGAATGATCATATGGCATCTTCATTCAGCCTCTTCTATGCAGGTTATACTCCCTACGGAAACAGCTTCACCTACAGCAATGACATGAACGGTGACAACGTAACCAATGACCTGATCTATATCCCGAAGGAAAAGGGTGAGATACGTTTCGTATCGGCTGCCGATGAAAACGCATTCTTTGATTTCATGGAGCAGGACAAGTACCTGAGTAAGCATAAGGGGGAATATGCAGAGGCTTATGCTGCACGTGCACCCTGGGTGAACAGGTTCGATTTCCGTTTTGTACAGGATTTTTCCGTAAAAGCCGGAAATACCAGGAACACCCTTCAGCTGACTGTTGACGTGCTCAACGCCGGCAACCTGCTGAATTCAAACTGGGGAGTCTACAAGAACATGGCTGTCAGCAACTACGGTGCAATCCTCAGGTATGAAGGAGCTGAACCAGGCAATGTGCCCACCTTCTCAATGGTGCAGGTTGATGATGCCTATCCGACCCAGACCTATGATACATATCTGAATATCAGTCAGGTATGGGGCCTGCAGGTTGGACTTCGCTACATCTTCAACTAGACATAGATATACACTGAGTTAAGGAAGAGGGCGCCATAATCCGGCGCCCTCTTCATGTATCAGGCCCGCTACGGGGCGCCAAAAAGCGAAAAGACTCATAACCTTTTCAAAACGCGTTAAAAAGTTGTTAATAATTACGAAATGTCAATTCTGACTTATTCTTCACGTTACAGTAATTTAACGATCTGCCTCCAGTCCAGGCCGTATTATTCGCAATTAACTAATCATAAATAATTTACAACGAACAACAACCATAAACCTTCTAACTTTTCCAATCATGCGAAAACTAAGATTCATCTTCATGCCCTTGTTACTGTTCATTGGAACAGCTACCATGATGGCACAAGTAACAACTTCAACTCTCAGTGGCAAGATTACGGAGGCTGATGGCCAGCCGCTGCCTGGTGCCACGATTGTTGCAACCCACGTGCCTTCCGGAACCCTGTATGGTGCTGCCGCAAACAGCCAGGGTCTCTATTCAATCCAGGGTATGCGTCCCGGAGGACCGTATACGGTCAATGTAACTTTCATCGGCTACCAAACCCAGAGTTACACTGAGATTACCCTGTCGCTCGGAGAAAACACAACCCTGAACTCGAACATGGTATCAACCACGACCGAGATGACAGAGGTTACTGTGGTTGGTTACGCGACATCAAAATTCAATACCACGCAAACCGGTGCAGTGACGAATATCTCAAATACCCAGATAGCTAATTTGCCGACAGTGAGTCGCAGCATTACAGACATTACCCGCCTTTCGCCCTATGGAGGCAGTGGGATGACCTTTGTCGGCTCAGATGGTCGTACGGCTAATTTTACAGTGGATGGAGCCAATTTCAACAACAACTTCGGTTTGAGTTCTGCTCTTCCCGGTGGAGGCAACCCTATTTCTATTGAAGCTATCCAGGAATTACAGGTTGTAATCGCTCCATATGATGTTCGTCAGACTAACTTTATAGGTGGTGGTGTAAACGCTATTACAAAATCCGGTACAAATACTTTCAAAGCAAGTGCCTATGCTTATCACAGAAATGAAAACATGCGCGGTGATGCTGTTTACGGTCAGCAAATCTTAAGTGCGCGTGATGTAGACCGCAATACATTATATGGTTTTACTTTTGGTGGACCTATTGTCAAAAACAAATTGTTCCTCTTCGTAAACGGTGAAATGGCTAAAACACCAACCATTGTCACTCGTTGGAGAGCTTCGACTGACGGTGTCGCTGATGCCGACAATTTTATTTCCCGCACAACAGTAAGCGATCTTCAGACAGTTTCAGATTATGTGAGAAGTAAATATGGATATGAGACGGGATCGTTTACAGATTTTCCTGCTGATGAAAATAATTACAAACTTCTTGCGCGTCTGGATTGGAATATCACGGACGAACATCGTCTTGCCTTGCGTTATAACTACACAAAGAACCTTTACTATAACCCGCCAAATGCTTCATCTATGGACGGAGGTACCCGTATGTCCGAGGCAAGAATGTCACAGGCCTCAATGTCGTATGCAAATTCGATGTATTCGATGAACAATATTGTCAATTCATTCTCTTTTGACTTGAACAGCCGTTTGTCCGATAACTTATCTAACCAGTTATTGGCAACATTCTCAAAGCTTGACGATTTGCGCGGATCTACTTCCGATGAATTCCCATTTATTGATATTTTGAAAGACGGACAAGCCTACCTCTCTTTAGGTTATGAGCTTTTCACCTGGAACAATGCTGTTCACAACAACGTTTGGAATATCAAAGACGAACTCACATACTATTTTGGCAATCATAAAATTGTGGGTGGAGTGGCCTACGAATATAAAATGGCAGATAATGCCTATATGCGTAACGGTACAGGATACTATCGCTACACAAGTCTTGACGACTTCCTAAACGAAGGAACACCTGAAATTGTGAACCTGACATATGGTTATGGCGGAGAGAGCAATCCTGCAGCTCGCATAAGAACCAACAAAATCGGAGTTTACGGGCAAGATGACTGGAGCGTTACCAATAATTTCAAACTTTCATATGGACTGCGTATAGACGGGCTTTTCTTCGATAATAATGACTTGATAACAAACCAGGCCATCTTTGACATTGATTATTCCGGTCGTAATATCAATACGGGAAAATGGCCTGCAGCAAATCTCATAATCTCTCCCCGCATAGGTTTTGCGTGGGATACATTTGGCGATAAGAGCCTGAAAGTTCGTGGAGGTACCGGTCTTTTCGCGGGTAATTTACCTCTTGTATTCTTCACCAATATGCCTACCAACGGTGGAATGGTACAGTATCAGGCACAGATAAATGCAGCGAACGCAGCAAGGAACGGTTTCACTATGGATGAATTTGCCGGCGGTCTTGTAACTGATGCTGACGGAAATGCCAACATTGCTGCACTTTATGACAAGTTAACATCATTGGGATATCCTTCAACTATTTCTCCCGAAGATGGAACAGTTCCTTCTGCTATTGCGGCTGTAGATCCAAATTTCAAAATGCCGCAAGTATGGAAGACATCACTTGCTGTTGATTATGCATTCAAAACATCTTTTCCATTCTCTGTAACGGTAGAAGGAATTTACAACAAAACAATCAACGGTGTTTCTATTTCTGACTGGAGTATTCCAGATGTTGGTGGTTTCGCCCGTTTCAACGGTGTTGACAATCGTCCGGTTTATCCCGCCGGTTATCGTACCGCCACAAAGGCCTTTGTGCTGGAAAACACAAGTCTGGGTTATGGCTGGTCAGGCAACATTACTTTCGATGCTCAACCGGCAGAATGGCTCAGTTTGATGGCTGCCTATACACACATAGTTTCCAAGGATGTAACAGGTATGCCGGGATCCAATGCAGAATCTGCATTTACATACGTTCCAACAGTAGAAGGTCCTAACTACATCAGATTGCACAATTCTCAATACACCGAACCCAATCGTCTTGTGGCAGCGCTTACTGCCCACGACAACAGCGGTAACCACTATAGCATTATCTATGAAGGATGGCGCGGTGGAGCTAACTACTCATATATGACGGTTAACGATATCAATAGTGACGGTTACAACTACGATGCAATCTATGTCCCAACTGACGATGAAGTGGCAAACAACGAGTTCCGCTTTGTTTCAGCAGACGATAAAACTCGTTTTATGGACTATGTGCATGCCAATGATTATTTAAAAAATCAACAAGGCAAATATGCTGAAGCCTATAGCGTTTACTCTCCCTGGGTACATCGCGTCGACTTAAGCTATAAACACGATTTCGTGGTAAATACAGGCAAAGACACACATAAGCTGCAACTTAGCCTTGATGTCAAAAACGTGATGAACTTCTTCAATTCTGAATGGGGCGTCGCCAAATACCTGAATCCGACAATCGGGTCGGAAGCCCGTATCCTCAAATATGAAGGTGTGGATGCTGACGGTGTGGCTACATTCTCCACACCCTCTTCAATCAATGGTGATACCAAAACCTTCACACCAAGCTACTCATTGGGTCAGTGCTGGTATGCTTTAATCGGCATCAGATATATTTTCAACTAATAAAAAGTACAGCAATATGAAATTAAAATACTATTTCCCATTATTCATCGCAGCAGTTGCCCTGATGGTAAGCTGTGACGATGAATTCTCCGCGACGTTGCTTGATGAAATTCAGGTATCGTCGTCTTACGTGGCTATCCCGGTAGCGGGTGGTTCTACATCCATTACCGTAACAGCCACTGATAACTGGACATTAGAGAACAGTATACAATGGCTGACTATCTCTTCAACCTCTGGCAGTGCCGGTGAATCAACGCTTACGTTTTCAGCTTCAGCTGCCTTGGATGGTCGCAAAGGAGAGGTAAAAATCAAATGTGGAGACGTAACTCAGAGAATAAACGTCATCCAGGGCCTGGCAACAGTTGCACCTGCCACCTGTGCAGATGTAATTGCCGGACCAAACGACAAGACCTATCTGGTAACCGG
>CALMRD010000312.1 GCA_937871625.1 uncultured Bacteroidales bacterium
CGCCCCAGTGGTTCAATAATGGAAAAAAGATTGCCTTTGTAAAGGGAGAAGATCTCATGACGATGAATCCCGACGGATCGGAACAAAAGAAAGTGGAAGGAATTTCAGGTTTTGAGATTTTCAGTATTTCTCCTGACGGAAAAAGAATCTTCTTTACCAGAAGAGTAAAACTTGACCTGACTGCAAACGAAAAACATGACCTCCCACAGGCAAAGGTCAGGATAATAAATGATCTGATGTACAGGCACTGGAATGCGTGGAGCGATTATTCATACAGTCATATCTTCATGGCATCATTCAACGGATCCGCAGTATCCGCCGAAAAAGATATAATGAAGGACCAGAGATTTGAATCCCCTACCGCCCCGTATTATGATGAAAGGGAATTGGCTTGGAGCCCCGACAGCAAATATATCGCATATACATCCAAAAGATTAAGGGGAATCGATGATGCCAGAAGCACTAATTCCGACATCTATCTCTATGAGATTTCATCGGGCAGGGAAATAAATATTACGGAAGGCAATAACGGCTACGACCGCTATCCGGTATTTTCACCCGAGGGATCTAAAATTGCCTTCCAGAGCATGGAGCGAAACGGATATGAAGCCGACCTGGACCGTTTGTTCGTTTACAATTTAGTTGATGAAACGCGGAGCTGGGTATCAAAGGGATGGCAATTCGATGTTGAGAACTTGGTCTGGGCCGATGACCAGAATATCATTTTCACATGTTCCTACCTGGGGACATCCCAGATCTTCAGCACCAATTTGACTGACAAAAACATCATCAGGGTTACCGGGGGAATCCATAATCTTGGCCCTGTTAGCCTTCAGTCCGGAGTACTTGTATCATGGCTCACATCAATGTCCATGGCCTCCGAAGTCTCACGGGTGGATATGAATTCGGGAAGTGTCAGTCAGATAACCTTTATCAATCGCGCTATCTATGAATCAATAAAGATGGGAAAGGTCTCGGAAAGGTATATCACTACCAGGGATAACAAGGACCTTCAGATGTGGGTGGTCTATCCCCCAGATTTCGATCCGTCAAAAAAATATCCGGCCCTCCTTTTTTGTAACGGAGGACCTCAGTCGACGCTTGACCAGTTCTGGTCTTACCGGTGGAACCTCCAGATGATGGCAGCCAGAGGTTATATTGTCTTTGCACCGAACAGGAGAGGTGTTGCCGGTTTCGGGCAGGCCTGGAAGGAACAGATCTCAGGCGATTACGGTGGCGCAAACATGCAGGATTATCTTGATGCCACTGATGCGATGATAAAAGAACCCTACGTTGACAAAGAGAGACTGGGTGCAGTCGGGGCAAGCTATGGTGGTTATTCTGTTTTTTACCTTGCAGGGATACACGGCGGACGTTTCAAGGCATTTATCTCACACTGTGGAATGTTTAACTTTACAAGCTGGTATGGCACTACCGAGGAACTTTGGTTCCCGGACAAGGACATTGAAGGACCTTACTGGAACAATCCGAAAAGCTACAGTTTCTCTCCCCATCTGAGAGTCGACAGCTGGGACACTCCAATACTTATTATTGTGGGCGCCAACGATTTCAGGATACCATATACCCAGAGTCTGGAAGCATTTCAGGCAGCCCAGCTCCACAACATACCGAGCAGGCTTCTTTTCTTTGAGGATGAGACACATTTTGTCCTTAAGCCCCAGAATGCCGTGATCTGGCAAAGGGAGTACTTCGAATGGCTGGATACGTATCTTAAATGATTATTTCACCCCCTGAGGGGATTGTCTATAAAGCAATCCCAGTACCTTTTCCACCTTATCATCCATCGGCATCTCCCCGTCGAGCCAATGGATCTCAATCCCTTTCCTTTCCATGCCCCTGAACCAGGTCATCTGACGTTTTGAGAACCTGTGAATTGCAGTTTCAAGCGACCTGTACATTTCATTATACGAGAGCCTGCCGGTAACATAGAGAGTTATATATTTATATTCAAGACCATAATAGATCAATACATCCGGATCAACTCCCTGTTCCAGTAAATTCCTGACCTCCTTTTCCAAACCCTGTTCAAATCTCCGCTTCAGCCTCTGGCTTATCCTCTCCCTTCTTGCTTCCCGGCTGTAAAATACACCTGCAATAAGCGGCTTAACGGCAGGGAAATGAGTCTCCTCTCCCGGGATGGTCCTCATGTAATGTCCAATCTCTATTGCACGGATGGCCCTCTTCTTAGTGTCGATATCAGTGATATT
>CALMRD010000313.1 GCA_937871625.1 uncultured Bacteroidales bacterium
ATATTTTTATGAATTCAATACTCTTACTGAAGGATGGGATTTCACCGGCGCCAATTATTATTATTACAGCAACGGTCAGAACGACAGTATTATAACAGTTGACAGAAACGGGATTCCGACATCCAGAACAATCAACATCTTTGATGAAGCGAAGCTGATGCAGGTACACACCTCAGTAATGGGAGTTGATGGCTGGCAACCAAGTCAGGATCAGATACTGACTTATGATGATCTTGGCAGGTTGGCTGTCCGTTTTGTTACCAGGTGGAAGGATGATCAGTGGGAGAACCTCAACACATTCACTTACATATACAATGAAGACAGCAGGCTTGAGGTTTACAAACGGGATTTCTGGATGAATAACAGCTGGGCCTATTTTACCGTTGACAGTCTCTTCTATGATGAGAGCAACCTGCTTGCCGAGCGTAGTGTAAGGCTCATATCAACAGGTAAATATATCACGCGCACTCTCTATGAATATAATACATTTCGAAAAAGGATTGCTCAGATTCGCCAGGATTTTATCGAAAATGAATGGGTAAACATAAACAGGACTCTTTTTTATTACAACAAATGCGGAACTGCAACCCATAACGAAACCGAGAGATGGCAAGACGGGAACTGGCAGGCGGCAACAAGATCCGAGATCTTTTATCACTATGAGATCACTCCTGATGTAACCAGAGTCCCTGTCTGCAACAGGGGGAACACCCGTTATGTCTCAATACATGCTCTTGACGGGTTCCTTTCTCGTGGTGCATGCCTGGGAGAGTGTTTAGAAGAGAAAAATGAGACAAGAATTGCTTCAGAGCGTGATGCAATAAAAAGCCAGCCTTTGCCTTTTATTGTATATCCCAATCCTGCCAGGGAGATGGTTACTGTGAAGATGGCCAGTGATGAGTGCCCCGCAACAGAGATCGTACTTCTTGATTATTCCGGCCGGCTTGTTCAAAAAATAAAACCTGGCAACAAGACCGAGATTCCAATTGATCTTTCAAGCCTGAAACGCGGTAATTATATCTTGAAAGTGACATCTGATACAGTCTACAGTACGATTATTACGAAACAGTAATTTAAGCTGTTACCCCTCTCAAATCTTCAATGGATTTTACCCTTGAGGTTTATAGCTCTCTTTTGACGATCTTGCTTGATTCGGGATACCTGATCATGCCTGTATCTGACTTCTCCGGAAGGAACAAACCGGAAAAGGGAAGGCAACTCTTCCTGCGTCATGATGTTGACAGACATACAGAACGCTCACTGGCAATTGCGGAGATCGAACGAAATATGCGTATAGTAGGGACATATTATTTCAGAGCCATTCCCGGCAGCTTTGACCATCGCATCATAAGGGAGATAGCGTCATTGGGGCATGAGATCGGGTATCATTATGAGGATCTGGATCTGGCAGGTAAAAAGTCAAAAGCCCTACTACTCCAGCAGACCATAAGGGGGCAGGAAAACCGAGAGTCACCCTCCTTCGCCAGAACTTCAAAAAGCAAGGAAATCAAGCATCAAATGTCACGTGATGAGGCTGAGAAGTATCTGGCGACATTGGCTTTCAATAGTTTCAGAGATAACCTTGCCGGATTAAGAGCAATTGCTCCTGTACATACCATATGTATGCACGGTAGTCCGCTGAGTGGCTATGACAGCAGGCTGATATGGAAATATTTTGATTACGGAGAGCTGGGAATTGAGAATGAACCTTATTTTGATATTTCACTTGACGATATGCTCTATCTAACGGATACCGGCAGGCGATGGGACGGTTCGGCTGTTTCCATTCGGGACAGAGTATATCTCCGTGATGAACAATATTTTGAGCAGTGGGTTAGAAAACCGGTTCCCGGAAGCGCGATGGCAATGACAGTGCAAGGGGAGCAACTTCAAAAGAAGTTCAGATTCAGGAAGACTACTGACATTATGAATTCTGCAAAGACAGATGGGCTACCGGGACTGATGCTCCTGACCGTTCACCCGCAAAGGTGGAGTAACAGCCTACCAGCATGCATAACTGAGCTGGTGATACAGAATTTAAAAAATACTGCTAAATACATCATCAACAAATGGCACATTGAATAAGAGAATATAGAAAACTAACCACTCAAGGTGTGTAAATGACAAAGGTTGCTCCAATAAAGCAACCTTTTTTATTTCATCCTTGTCATGCAGTTATGTACTAATATAATGATAAACTACGTTTTAAACTGGGACTAAACCGTTATATCATGCAATCTAAAGAAATTTATGGCAGGAGAATGAGCAGATCAGTCAGGTATCTGTTCAGGATAATTTTTCTGACCGGCTTCTTATTAAGCATTTCCGGCCGGTCAGCAGATGCCCAGTGCACAGTATCTGGAGTATCGGGATCAGGTTTCCTGTTTGCCAATACATGTGCCCCCGCTACCACTATTATTTATTATGAATTTACATTCTCAACAATGCCCCCTGAGCCTACATACAGGGTGCAGTTTATCTGGGGCGACGGAACTGCCAATAACGTCTATCCCGCCGTTCAGTCGAGAATAGTTGCAGGAATTACGGTATACTATGTCAGGGCCGAATTGTCCCACACCTTCCCGGCCGACGGTCTTTGCGAGTATGAGGTGCTGATGCAGATGATTGATAACGGTTCTGCCTGCCTTGACTCACGTCAGGTCCAGCTGATAGGCAACTGGCACCAGGATGATATTGCCCTGGCCAATGGTCAGATAGATATAACACCGGCAGAGGAGGATGTCTGCGAAGGTTTGCCTCTTCTTGATTTTCAGTTTACCGATGCTACTCATTTTTCGTGCAACATACAGGATAACCCTACGGCCCAGAAACCCAATCATACTGTCAGGCATGAGCAGTTTGTATACGGTACGGACCCCATTGCCGGCAGGGGGATACCAAACCTCTTCATCAAAGTCGGTGCAGCCCAGACAGTGGTATATCTGACCGACAACAACGGTGATCCCATCACAGGACCCTGGAATGTCGATCCTCTCACCGGTGCCCTTGTTGCTCCATACAATACTCAGAGCGGTTATTTTGAAGGTCCGATTGTTGAGATACCTGTTGATCCTGTCACCGGAGATTATTCACTTAATGACACCTATCCCATTTCATTTGACGGGGTGGGTACAGTTGCCAATGATCAGTTCGAAGTCACAGTTCGCAACTGGAACATATGCAATCCCTGGAACGGAAGCCAGACTGCTCCCAACGATGGTGTTGCAAACACAGATGACGCCATTATTCTGATTGTTGACGGTCCTCTCGCCGATGCAGGTCCTGATGATGTTGTCTGCGCAGGAGACCCATTTAATACCGACGGTGTTCTCATTGACGGCAATTCGTCGCTGTGGACCACCACCGGTGACGGCACATTTACCAATGCGGCCAGTGCATCTAATGCTAACTATACGGCTGGTACCGGTGACCTTGCTGCCGGATATGTCGACCTTGTACTCCATGCCTATGCCACAGGGATGTGCCCTGAGCACACCGACACAATGAGGTTAACATTTGACCCAATCCCGGCTATCCCCGTTATTTCAATCTCTGCCGGTGCAAACGACTTCTGTGATAACAACAGCCTGTCGATAACCCTTATCTCAACTCCCTCTCCGAACGGTGTTTACCTTTGGAGACGAAACGGTGTTTCCACCGGTGTCACCACGCAGACAATAACCCTCAACGATTACACTCAGGCCGGTGACTATACTGTTACAGTGTACGGTACCACCCCGCTGGCCTGTCCGAGAACATCCCTGCCCTTTGAGGTTACCATCGGGCAACCAGCAACGGTAAGCGCGGGGCCGGACCAGACTATATGTTCAAACACCCCGGCCTCAATAACAGCTACAATAGGTGGGTCAGCCTCGTCGGTGACATGGACCTCCACTGGAACGGGAACCTTTGGCAGCACCACAAGCCTCTCAACAACATACACTCCCAGCGCGGCAGATATCACCGCAGGGACGGTCAATCTTATAGTCACGACAAATAATCCCGGAGGTCCCTGTCCGGCCGTATCCGATGATCTGGAACTAACCATAGTCAGGGCTCCTTCGGTGTACGCAGGAGCTGATGACGCTACCTGCCAGGGTAATGCATATACGGTCACCGATGCCACGGCATCAGACTATCTCACCCTGAACTGGACCGAAAACGGGTCCGGGTCAATCACTGCCGGCCAGGGGACGCTGACGCCGACATACACTCCCGGCCCTGCGGATATAAACGTGACGGTAACACTTACTCTTACTGCTACGGGTAACGCCCCCTGCGCCAATACCTCGGATACAAAACTGTTATATGTTGACAGGACGCCCGTGGCCACAGTGGGGCCCCTGCAGGAGATATGCAACTCAACCACGGCAAACCTGTCGGGCAATACACCTGCTGCCGGCACCTCCGGGGAGTGGACCTTCATCAACAATCTTGTATGGCAGGAGACCTTCACTGAGAGTACTGTTTATGCCACATCAGGGACACAATGGACCACCTCGGGCATCACCCCTGACAGCGACACCTATTTCAGGGTCGAATCAGGAAGGATTGTCGGCCGTGGCCTAAACGACGAAGCAGTATGGCAGTCAGAGGTGATACCCATTGCTGCCGTTTCGCCTGTAACTGTCAGTGTATCCCTTCTTGAATCCGGGTCACTTGAGAACGATGATTATATAAGGGTATACTACAGTATCAACGGTGGGCCGGAGGCATTTTTTACCACCAATGGTAATCTTATAAACGATTTTGGTTCACGGACGGCTTCCGTGACAAACCTGTCGGGCAACA
>CALMRD010000314.1 GCA_937871625.1 uncultured Bacteroidales bacterium
GTGGAGGTCACCAATATCTTCGAGAGGCTGGGCATCCCCTATAACGACACCATCGTCCTTGCCCCCGAGAACCGTGATCTCTACATGAGCAGTTACAAGGCCGCCATGAACCTGGGCGTCTACGGCGTCGACATGGGTTACATGAAGCTCTTCGGCGTCAACCGTCAGACAATAAGCTACTTCAGCACCATAAAGTCGCTCAGTGAACGTCTCAACATGCCTGACACCTTCCTGGCGGATGCCATCGGAGGGCTGAATGCCGATATGAGCAATGCCGACTCACTCACCACACTGATGAACGACGCCTATGCGAAGATCGATGCGCACCTGCGTGGCGAGGATAGCGAAGGCACCCTGGGTCTGATGCTCATGGGAGGATGGATAGAAGCCATGTACCTCGCGACACAGCTGGCCTATGATCCGGGGAACCCTGATCCTGAGGTTGTTGGCAAGATAGCCGAGCAGAAATACTCCCTCACCTCGCTGCTCAGCTTCATGAAAAACTATTATGACGACCCCATGGTTGTCTTCTACACCAAGAAACTGAAGTATCTCAATCGCTGGTTTGATACCTTTGACATTTACTATCAGCCGGGGGATGTTGCCGTTGACACCCTGCGGCAGGTTATAACCACCTCGGGGACAGAGATGAATGTCACCGTGGGCACCCTGAATGAGATACGCGATTATGTGGCCAGGCTGAGGGCCGAGGTCACTGCTGTCTGAACAACCTGAAAAAAATATATCATGAACCGTCGTCTTCTCACCGTTGCGGCTGCTGTGGCCGTGATCATCATCTCATGCGGCAGGGTCTCCCGCGACCGCGCCCCCGCTGAGGCTCCTGCCATCACCGTCATCGACAAGGGGTTCAGCAAGTTCATATCTGCATACACCGCCGGAACAGTACCGGCGCTGACCACGGTGCAGGTGGTCTTCACCCCTGAGTTCGCGGCCACCGTCGACCGCAGCCGCACACAGGGACTCTTCTCGTTCACTCCCGACATCAAGGGGACGGCCGAGTGGGCTGATGACGTCACGCTGGTGTTCAGGCCATCACGTCCGCTGGCCTCAGGCACCTTCTACCAGGGGAAGCTCGACATGGGCAGGATCGGCAAGATGGAGGAGAGGCTTCGCTTCTTCCCACTCGCCTTCCGCACAGTGGAGAAGAACTTCACGGTCAACCTCGACCCCATAGCTGTCAACCCTCCTGACGGGAGCACCTACAGCCTCACCGGCACCCTCGTCACCTCCGACCATATCGACAATAACGAGGTAGAGAACTACCTCACCGCCCGCATCGGCAAACGCGATGAGAAGATCACCTGGGAGCATGGCCAGGGCAACATCCATAGTTTCAAAGTCGAAAACATAGGCCGCGGCGATGCTGAGAACCGGCTGACGGTGGCATGGAACGGCACTTCCTACGGGATAAAGACGAAGGGGGAGCTTCCTGTGACCATACCTGCCGCGGGCGACTTCAGGGTCACAGACATGAAGGTTAACGCCGGGGAGAGCAAGAGCATCGAGATATTCTTCTCCGACCTGCTGGATGCAGGGGTCGAGCTCGACGGGATGGTCACCACTGAACCGTACCATCCTCTCTCCCTCAGTGCCGACGGCAACAGGCTGCTGGTCATTCCGGGCGACTATGTAATAGGCGAGGTCAGGATCACCGTCGACGGCTCCCTGCGCAACTCCCGCGGAGAGAAGCTCGGCGAGGCTGTCACACGGGGTATCAACTTCACGCCTGTGGAGCCGGGGATCAGGTCGGCCGGCAGGGGGGTGATAATGCCCTCAACAGGCGACCTCATCTTCCCGTTCATGGCTGCCAACCTTAGTGCCGTGGATCTCACCGTCATCAAGATATTCGAAAACAACCTGCCTTATTTCCTGCAGCAGAACAGCATGGGCGAGTCGGACGACTACCATGGCATCAGGCAGTTCGGGAGGCCCGTCTATCGCGGCCGTGTTGACCTCACCGCCGGGGCAGGCTTTGATCCGAACCGCTACAACCTCTTTACCATTGACCTGGCAGAATATATCGAGCCGGAGCCTGGCATCCTCTACCGCATTGAGCTGGGGATGCGACCCTCCTATTCGCTCTACCCCTGTTCCGGGGATCGAAAGGAGTCGGTCTATGAGCAGATGATAGAGCAGGTGGATCTCGACCGCCGGTGGGAAGGATCTGATGATTACTATTCGCTCTCGGAGGAGGGGCTCTTCTACGAGTATGCCTATGACTGGCGTGAGAGCAGCAACCCGTGCAACGATGCCTACTACAGTCCCTACAAGAAGCTGGTGAGCAATATCCTGGCCTCTGACCTCGGCATCATCGCCAAGGGCGGCAGCGACAACAACCTGAGGGTGTTTGTCCGCGATCTGCGTACCGCTGACCCCGTTGAGGGTTCCACCGTCGAGATCTACGACTTCCAGATGCAGCTCATGGGGACGGTCACCACCGACAGGGCGGGTATCGCCGCGCTGGCCTGCCCGAGGAAGCCTTTCCTTGTTATAGCGCGCAAGGATAAAAACCGCAACTACCTCTCTCTCAAGGACGGCGCAGCTCTCTCCATGAGCTCGTTCGATGTATCGGGTGAGTCGCCCCAGGATGGCATCAGGGCCTTCCTCTTCACCGAGCGCGACGTACGTCGTCCGGGTGACAGCATCTTCGTGGGGGTGATAGTGCGCGACATGGGACAGGGGCTGCCCACGGGGCACCCTGTGCACTTCGAGCTGTACAACACCCGCGGACAGCGTATCGATGACCAGGTGGCTCTGCTGAACCCGCAGGGTTTCCTGACCTTCACCGCCCGCACCACCGACGATGCGGAGACAGGCAACTACCGGGCGCAGGTGCGCATCGGCGCCGCCACCTTCACCAGGGTCATCAAGGTGGAGACCGTCAAGCCCAACAGGCTGAAGATCAAGCTCGACTTCCCCTATGAGATCGCCGGTGGTGAGAACAGGTCGCTCCGCGGCGACATGAAGGTCACCTGGCTCAACGGCGCCACGGCCCGCGACATGAAGAGCACCGTGGAGCTGCTGCTGAAGCCTGTAAAGACTACCTTCGACAAATACGGGCAGTATAACTTTGACGATCCTGCCTCCCAGTTCTGGTTCGACAGCCAGACGGTGTTTGACGGCAGCATCAACAGCTCGGGCGAGGCGACGGTCACCTTCACCCCCGACAGGGAGATGATGGCTCCCGGCATGCTCAACGCCGTCTTCACCACCAGGGTGTTCGAGAAGGGCGGCGACGCCAGCATAACACAGACGGTGATACCCTATGCACCCTATCCATCCTTCGTCGGCATGAACATACCCGCCCTGGGCGCCACAGGTCGTATCCTCTTCACCGACAGGCCCAACGAGGTGCGGCTGGTGACGGTAGACAAGAACGGCAAGCCTCTCCGCAGCCAGGTGGAGGTCAACGTCTGGAAGCTCGACTACCGCTGGTGGTGGGAGTCGGATGAGGAGTACCTCGGGTCATACATATCGCGCAGCAGCAACAACAACATCTTCAGTCAGACCGTCACCACATCTTCTGCCGGCGAGGGAACGGTCTCGTTCAGCGTCGATAAGCAACGATGGGGGCGCTACCTTGTCAGGGCTACGTTGCCGTCAGGACACTCCACGGGGATGATAGTGCTGGTCGACTGGCCCTGGGACTACGGCATGAAGCCCGGCGGCAACGACGGCGCCAGCCTGCTGCAGCTCAACACTGACAGGGACAAATATGCTGTAGGTGATGAGATAAGCCTGACATTTCCGTCGCCGGAGAACGGTCGCGCCATCATCACCATAGAGAACAGCACCGGGGTGCTTGACATAAAAGAGGTCAACACCCAGGCCGGCAACAGCGAGGTGAAGGTGGATGCCACCGCCGCGATGGCTCCCAACGCCTATCTCTGTGTCACCATGCTGCAGCCGCACTCGCAGACGGTGAACGATGCCCCGGTACGGCTTTACGGCGTGATACCGGTGATGGTGGAGAACCCGTCATCGAGGCTGACGCCGGTGATAAACATGCCTGACCGTATCAGGTCCCGACAGGAATTTGAAATCAAGGTAGAAGAGAAAAACAGGCAGGAGATGACCTACACTCTTGCCGTGGTGGATGAGGGGTTGCTGGACCTGACAGGGTTCCGTACCCCTGACCCCTGGAAGTGGTTCTTCGTCAAGCATGCCCTGGGGGTAAGGACGTGGGATCTGTATGACATCGTCTTCGGCGCCTTCGGTGGTAAGCTGGGCCGTGCGCTGGCCATAGGCGGCAGCGAGGCTGCCATCGACCAGAGCAAGAACAGGGCCCGGCGGTTTGAGCCGGTGGTAAGGGTCATCGGTCCCTTCACCCTGGCACCGGGAAAAACGGGAAGCCATAAGATCACCCTGCCGCAGTACACCGGATCGGTGAGGGTGATGGTCACCGCGGCCGGCAAGGGTAACACCTTCGGTGCTGCCGAAAAGAGCGTGACCGTCTCCGACCCGCTGATGATACTGGCAACGGCACCGCGGGTGCTGTCGCCCGGCGACAGGGTGGCGCTGCCGGTGACAGTCTTTGCACAGGAGAGTAAGATCAGCGATGTGCAGGTCACAGCCACGGGCAACGATATGGTCTCCTTCACCCGTGCTTCTGACGCGGTGAGGTTTACGGAGCCGGGCGACAAGGACCTGGAGCTTTTCTTCAACACCGCCGACAGGCAGGGCAAGGCTGAGATAAAGGTCAGTGCCTCCGGCGGCGGCGAGAGCGCCTCGTATGCCCTGCAGCTGCAGGTGCGTCATCCCAACCCGCCCGAGCGCAGGGCGGAGACACAGAGTATACCTGCCGGCGGGCGGTTTGCAAAGAGTTTTATTCCCTTTGGTGTGCCCGGCACCTCCATGGCGACCGTTGAGGTCTTCTCACTGCCACCGGTCAACCTTAGCCGCCGCCTGGGATATCTCACCTCCTTCCCTCACGGTTGCACCGAACAGATAATATCAGCAGCCTTCCCGCAGGTCTATCTTCCCGACCTGCTGGGTGCCGGCCTGCCTGACGCCGCCGCCGTGCGCAACAATGTGCAGGAGGCGCTGCGCAACATAGCCACGCGCCAGCTTGCCACCGGCGCGCTGACACTCTGGCCGGGAGGACCCTATCCTGACGACTGGGTGACATCATATGCCGGTCACTTTGCCATCGAAGCGCAGAGGGCAGGCTATGCCATGCCGGCAGGGTTCCTGAGCAAGTGGACATCCTACCAGCACTCAACAGCCTCTTCATGGAGATACCAGCCGCAATACCGTTATACTGCCAACGACCAGGCCTACAGGCTATTCACACTGGCGCTGGCCGGCTCGCCCGACAGAGGGGCCATGAACCGCATGCGCGAGACCACTGACCTGCCGGCGTTGGCACGCTGGTTCCTGGCAGCAGCCTATGCCACCATCGGGAGGCCGGAGGTGGCGCAGGGCCTCACCGACGTCCGTAACCTGAAGGGCGACGATGAGTACTCACAGTACTATTACGGCAGCACGCTGAGGGATCAGTCGATCATACTCTACACCCTCACCATGCTTGGCAACACCGGCGAGGCGCTGGAGCTGCTGAAGGAGGTATCGGCGGCGCTGAGCCGCGACAGCTGGTACAGCACGCAGACGACTGCCTGGGGTCTCTTCGCGTGGATGAACTTCAGCAGGAAGATGAACAGCGACGCCAATAAGCCTGTAAAGGTGTCGCTGGAGTTCAACGGCAACAGGGAGAAGCTTACTTCGGCAGAGGGGTCTGTCATGCGTACGCTGATACCCGCGGGTTCAAACACCCTGGTTATTGAGAATGAGAGCGACAACCCGCTGTTTGTCACCTTCACCGAGGAGGGGGTGCCCGCTGCCGCAGATGCGACGGTAACCGAGAAGAACCTGACGATGAAGGTCAGCTACACCGATATGGAGCAGAATGCTGTTGACGTCTCGTCGATGCCGCAGGGCAGCAGCTTCATGATGACGGTGGCTGTCACCAACACCACTTTCCGGCAGTTAAGCAACCTGGCCCTGACGCAGATGGTACCGTCGGGGTGGGAGATACAGAACACCCGTCTCTTTGAGGCCTCGTTGCCGGTGAAGGAGAGTGGTTACGATTACCGTGACTTCCGTGACGACAGGGTCTTTACTTATTTCAGCCTCAAGCCGGGTGAGACCAGGAGGTATTTCATCATCCTCACCGCCGCATATCGGGGCAGCTACTCGATGCCCGCCGTTATCTGCGAGGCGATGTATGACGAGGGTGTCCTCGCACGCCGCCCGGGCTTTGAGGTGGCAGTCAGGGAGTAGCCAATAGGCAGTAGGCAGTAGTGGGCTGAATGTTAATCCCGACACATGTGGCGGGAAGCAAAGCATCCAGTCTGCAGGGCAGGCAATGGGCATTCGGCAGTTTGAGGCTCCGATTCAACAGGAGGAGTCTATATCCCGCACACAAACCTGTCCCGATGAAATCGGGAGTGTCGGGACGGCAGTCGGCAGTTTTCGGTCGGACACTTCCGCCATGGTTTCGGCGGCTGGAGGCATTAGTGAAACTAACTCGCCACGGGACAATCGTAGTGAACTAACGGTTGATAAATAAACTTGACATCGCCTGTCTCCCGCCGTAAATTTGATTCCGGACATTTGCGGACAAACATCTAAACAAAAATGACTGTTGCCGTAGCAATCAGGTATTGCACGCAGCTGAGGAAACAAAGAGATGAAGAAGCTTGCACTCATTAGCGGCTTGCTGTTTATAATCGTCTACTTCTGGGCAAACACATTCCTGCCGGAAGAAGATAATGACGAAAATTATTATCCGGTGACGGCCAATAATTCAGGTTCAAGGCCGGAAGCCACCCGTGAGGCCGCCCTTTTAATGCTCCCCGGAAGAGATGATTCTGAGACAGCCGGAAAAGGATACTATCTCATACTGGCAAGTTACAATGACAAAACACAGGCACAGCAGGCTGCCGATCAGTATTCTGCCGACTTCAATGCCGGCGTCTCCGTTCTTCCCAGGACCGAGGAGGGTTATTACAGGATCAGTTACGGCAGATATCCTGATCTCCCGGAGGCGGAATCAGCTTTGGCAACCGTAAGGCAAACCATCAACTCCAGCGCCTGGCTCCTCGCAGTCAGATGATTTCCCTGACGCTAAACGGTTACATTACTTTTTTGTGTGTTTACCTCACCATCCCTCTTTCGCTTAGGGATCGCCCCCGTTAGCCGGAAAGAGTATCGGGGGTTCAGATAAGGCAGTAGGCAGTGGGCAGCAGGCAGTAGTGTTTGACACCCTATCGCGTAGCGCCCCCCCGATAGCTGGAAAGCGTATCGGGGGTTAATGTATTGTTGATTGTGGGATAGAATAGATAAATTTGATCTCTTGATTTACACCGCCCCCGTGAGGCCAGCAGTAAAAATAATTACCGGAATCGCCGCTATCATTACCCTATGCATCCTCCTTGCACCGATGCCCTCATTCCACGCCCCCCTCTCAACGGTGGTGGAGGCTGCCGACGGCACACTCCTCGGTGCCCGCGTGGCGACGGACGGACAGTGGCGGTTTCCTCCTCCCGACAGCCTGCCTGAAAAATATGTCACCTGCATCATAAACTACGAGGACAGGTATTTCCGATGGCACCCGGGTGTCAATCCCGTTGCCGTAGCAAAAGCCCTCCTGGACAACATAAGGGCCGGTGAGACCGTCCGCGGTGGCAGCACCATCACCATGCAGGTGGCACGTCTGGCCCGCGGTAATCCTGACAGAACCTACGGTGGCAAGATCATCGAGATGCTCTCGGCGATGAAGCTTGAGCTCTTCAGATCGAAGAGGACCATACTGCAGCTTTATGCTGCCAATGCACCCTTCGGTGGTAACACCGTGGGTATTGAGGCGGCGGCATGGCGCTATACCGGGCGCAGCACTGCCGATCTCTCCTGGGCCGAGGCGGCCACCCTGGCGGTACTCCCCAATGCTCCTTCACTTATCTATCCCGGACGCAATGCCCAAAAGCTCCGGGACAAACGCGACAGGCTGCTGCAGATGCTGGTATCACGGGGAGCCATCGACAGCCTTACCTGTTCGCTGGCTATCAGTGAGCCTCTCCCCGGCGCGCCCCGGCCCATGCCCTCGCTGGCACCTCATCTTACTGACCGTATGATGCTTGTGGCTCCCGGCAGCAGGGTGAAGAGCACGGTCGATCCGATGCTGCAAAGGGAGGTGACAGCGCTGGTCAACAGCCACCAGGCAGTGCTGGAGGGAAACGGCATCCACAATGCCGCCGCCATGGTGGTCGATGTAGCGTCGGGCAGTGTGCTGGCATATGCCGGCAACAGCACCCTGCCCGACAGCGCCGGCAGGCACGGCCGTGAGGTCGACATGATACCGGCGCCGCGCAGCACCGGCAGCATCATGAAACCTTTCATGTACGCGGCGCTGCTCTCCTCCGGCGAGATGCTGCCCAACGCGCTTATTCCTGATATACCTACAAGATTCCAGGGCTTCCGTCCGGAGAACTCCGACTTCACCTACAGCGGTGCCGTCCCTGCCGGGGATGCCCTGGCACGGTCGCTAAACATTCCTGCAGTACGCATGCTGCAGATGCTGAATGAAGAGCGTTTTCTCAACCTGCTGCACAGGATGGGGTTCACCACCTTCGACAAACCGGCCTCGCACTACGGGCTCTCGCTCATCCTTGGGGGCGGCGAAGCGAGCCTGTGGGAGCTGGCTGGAGCCTATGCTTCAATGGCCCGCGTGCTAAACAACAATCTCAGGGGCAGCTCAGCTGCCAACGACTGGCAAATGCCGGTGGTGATTCAGTCGGCAGTCGGCAGTCGGCAGTCGGCAGTCTCCAGTTTTCAGTCTTCAGCCTTCAGTCAGCAGTTTGAGGCTCTGACGCAACAGGAGGAGGCTCAATCCCGACATACCGTGTCGGGACAGCAGTTTGAGGCTCCGACGCAACAGGAGGAGGCTCAATCCCGACACAACGTGTCGGGACGGCAGTATACAGCTGACGCTGGCTCATCTCTTAATCCACCTCTCACCCCGCCAGCTATCTGGCTGACTTACGAGGCTCTGCGCAGGGTCAACAGGCCGGAGACGGAGACAGGCTGGCAATATTTCGGCAGCGCCCCCGAGGTGGCCTGGAAGACAGGCACCAGCTTCGGTTACCGCGATGCCTGGGCCATCGGCACCACGCCGGATTACGTGGTGGCAGTCTGGACAGGCAACGCTGACGGCGAGGGACGACCGGGACTGTCCGGCATCACTTCGTCGGCACCTTTGCTGTTCGACATCATCAGACTGCTTCAGCCCTCTGCCTCACACTGGTTTGACCGCCCCGGGGAAGGCATGACACTCACGGATGTGTGTGCTGCCAGCGGTTACAGGGCCGGACCCATGTGCGATGAGAAACGCCAGGAGTGGGTGCCAGAGGCGGGACTCCGCAGCCAGGCATGTCCCTACCACCTGTCAGTCACACTGGATGCCTCAGGGAAGTACAGGGTCAACGCTGCCTGCTACTCTCCCGCAGAGACAGTCGTCCGCCCCTGGTTCGTGCTCCCCCCGGCCATGGAATACTATTACCGCATGCGAAACCCCTCATACCTTTCCCTTCCGCCCTTCCTTCCGGGATGTGCTGATGACCTGAAGGTAGCGTCAATGGAATTCATCTATCCCCCGCAGAATGCCAGGATCTTCATCCCCAGAAGCCTCGGTGGCGAGATGATGTCTCTCCTCCCCGAGATAGCACACAGGAGAAAAAACGCGGTGATATACTGGCATCTTGACGACAGCTACATCGGCATGACACGCCATATTCACCAGACAGAAATCAGTGCCGGCGAGGGTGAACATATTATCACTGCCGTGGACGACCAGGGGTTGACAGTAACCAGAAGATTTTACTGTATCGGATCGCTGTGATGGCTTATCCGTAAAAAGATATATTTTTACATCTGCATTCACCCAAATAAAAGGAAAAAGGTGATAAGTCTCTCTACCGGAGGTCTGCTAAGACGTATCATTACCGGCACTGCCTTTAACAGATATAAGGAGGCATTTGACCGTGCGGGTTATGCTATCATGCTTATCGATAACCGCACCAACAGGTTCATCAGGGTAAACAAGGCCGCCGCTGAGCTCTTCGGTTACACAAGGGCCGAACTCAGGAAGCTGACGCCACTCGATCTCTCCACAGAGCCTGAGGAGGTGATGCGCAAGACGAAAGAGCAGGCCGAAGATCCCATCGTCAGACCGGCGAGGACCAAGGATGGGAAGATCATCATCATCAAAGTACAGACCAGCTACTCAGACCGGTTCCATGTGAGCCTGATAAGCGATGTTACTGAGGAATACAGAATACGCAGGGCGTTGGAACTCAACGAGGAACGTCTCAGGGAAGCCCAGAGGATAGGAAGATTCGGATGGTGGGAGTACCGTCCCGAGACCGACAGATACCTTGGTTCTGAGGAGATATCCAGGATATTCAATGATGAGATTTCAAGCCTCTCGATGACCTACCAGGAGCATCTCGGATACACTCACCCGGAGGACAGGTCGTATGTGCTTACCACCATCAC
>CALMRD010000315.1 GCA_937871625.1 uncultured Bacteroidales bacterium
TCGCAAAAAGATGCTAAATTTCCATGTTTGCGATTATGTTCCATTCTGTCAGTCTGTGAAAGTCGTTGTTGATCTATCCGGAAAGAAATTTTCACTGTGACTGACGGTACGAAGTTTTTTGCCTTTGACAAAAAGATGAGGATCATCTCATTTACATCAACAATAATAAAACATTGTCAGTCAAATTTTTACTCGATTGAGATCGTAGAACAAAATGATTAAGTTTATTCAATCCGGAACCTCAGCAAAGATTGCCGAAATAGAGAAGGGATCCGTCATGATATCTTCCGCCGGTGATATCCTTGACATCATGGGCGAGGTCAGCTACCAAGATTGTGGCAGCATCATTATTCATTCTGACGGCTTCAGCAAAGAGTTCTTTGATCTCAGCACCGGTATAGCCGGTGAGATCCTTCAGAAATTCTCAAACTACAGGATGCGTCTTGCCATTGTGGGTGACTTCACACACCTGGCAAGTAAAAGCTGGCGTGATTTCATCCGTGAGAGCAACCGTGGCAGGAGTGTCAACTTCCTCTCCTCGGTTGATGAAGCCATTGCTGTTCTTAGGAGTTAGTTTGTCAAGGGCAGATTGCCCCGGCCGGGTATGACCGGCCCTGTGTTGTATACTCCTGTCTTTTTTCGGGCAGCAAGGCCGTATCTGACAGGTCCTGAGCTATAATCTCAAATCCTGTTCCGGCTATCCCGGGCCGGGCAGGCATCTGTTTATCCATCTGCATAATTACAATAGAAAGCACCATGTCCGAGAGAAGTTTAAGCATTGCAGAAAAGTTCTTGTTAATTGCCCATCATCCTGAAAGGGGGAGGTTTATGATTCAGTCGACCTATCTGCAGTATGGTCTTGCGGGTGCCATCCTCCTTGATCTGACAATTTCAGACCGCATTGAGACAGATGGCACAAAGCTCAGTCTGAAGAGATCAAGACCAACGACAGACCCGCTCCTGCAGGAGGTTACCGCTATGTTGGCCCAATCCCCGACAACCCGCAAGACTGGATACTGGATCAGGAAGCTGGGGGCACGTTACAACAAATATCTTATGCAATTATTGAAAGGGCTTGCAGATAAGCGACTGTTGCGCATTGAGGAGAAGAAATTTCTTGGTTTGATTCCCTACAGGAAATCCTATCTGCTTGAGAGCTACACCCGAACAAACCTGGTTCGTCAGTTGAAGAATGAGATCATGGCCTACCGAGGTGTCCCGGGTGAAAATCTCCCCCTTGCCTTACTGGTTGCTGCATGCAGGATGCAGAGGATAGTGACTTATGACCGTGATGAGCTGAAACAGGTCAAGTCGCAGTTGAAGCTTATGGCAAGGGAGCATCCGGTTTCCGACGCTGTGGCTCAAACAATCAACCAGGTACAGGCTGCGGTCATTGCAAGCATTACAGTTGCAGTTGCTGCCTCCACTTCAGGCAGGCATTAGTTACCTCAATTTTTCATTCGGTTATTTTTCTGTGATTTCATTGGCCGAACGAAACATGAGTGATTTATTATATCCATTTTCAGTGAAGTTCTGCTCATGCAAGTTTCATCAGATTATCTGATTGTGGTTACAATGGTAGAAGTGAACCTGCATGAATTATAACAATCATAGTCTTTTGCAAATTTTACTCATGCAAGTTTCGTTCATGCAGATAACACTTAATTTAGTTGCAGAATGGCTCTCCATGAACCCGGAATTTTCAGTTCTTCGAGTCAGAGATTGCTAATTCAATTGTCATTCCAATTCGCATAACTGTTTTCCATGAAGACTACTGCTGATTCAGAATCATTGAGGGAGAGTGACTCCGGCTCAATGCGTGAGGGTGACTCCGGCAGCCTGCGTGACGGCAGTTCGGAGACACAGAGAGAAAGTGATTCAGGGAAAATGCGTGAAAGTGAATCTGAGAAGATGCGTGACGGCACTTCGGAATCGCTCAGAGAGGGCAGTTCGGGGTCACTTAGAGAGGGCTCTTCGGACAGTATGCGTGAGTCAGACTCTGAATCCATGCGCAGGTACAGTCCCGAGGCAGACGATGCCGCTGCCGGCTGACCATGACAGGTTCATACCGGGCGTCGGATTACCAAAAATGTACTGACGAAATTCTTGTGTGAATTGATGAACAACCTGTTTCTTCGGGTGTTTTATCTGTGTTTAATGAACTGCACTATTTAATGCCTATTATAACAAGAAATATTGTATGCCGGAGCCGAAGTAACTCAATTGAATAATTTTGAGAATTGTCGCTTTGGCACCACAACTGCTGAAGTATGAATTTAAGAGGTGAGACGTTTCACAAAGTCGATATAGCTGTTACGCGTTGGATGTCAGCCAACGGGTTGATGTTGCTTCGTTGGAGCATTGGCATTATTTTTTTCTGGTTTGGTTTCCTGAAGTATTTTGAAGGCCTCAGTCCTGCAGAGGATATTGCTGTAAGGACGATCAGGACCATGACCTTTGGGATAATTTCCGACAAAGTCATACTATATGGTCTTGCGACCTGGGAGGTTTTGATTGGCATCGGTCTGATATTTAAGATCTTCCTGAGGGAAACCCTGCTGTTGCTCTATCTGCAGATGGTGGGCACCTTTATGCCCATATTCCTGTTTCCCGGGGAAGTCTTTCACCTGTTTCCCATATCCTTTACTCTTGAGGGTCAGTATATAGTCAAGAACATTGTTTTGCTCAGTGCCGGGATAGTGCTTGGAGCTACTGTCAGGGGTGGCAGGCTGGTTACTGAGATTAGGGAAGCTGACAGGTAATAGCAACACCCTGCAGTGGCCGATACAGCATTGGTTACCTGTTGCTCCCGAATATTGCTTCACTTCCTATAAAGGCACTTTCCATCAGTTGGATGCCCTGCATCCTTGACCGAGATGTCAGGAGGCAGT